>NZ_JBGJZU010000026.1:0-78698 GCF_041354475.1 Microcoleus sp. | reverse complement strand
GGGGCTGGAGAGGCGATCGGTCTGGGATATGGTAATGGTTGCTGAATCGGGGCTGGAGAGGCGATCGGTCTGGGATATGGTAATGGTTGCTGAATCGGGCTCGAAGAGGCGATCGGTCTGGGATATGGTAATGGTTGCTGAATCGGGGCTGGAGAGGCGATCGGTCTGGGATATGGTAATGGTTCCCGAATCGAGGCCGGAGAAATTGGTGGTTTCTCAATGGGTTGTGAATTAGATTCGGGAGAAATTGGTGGTGCGGCTATTTGCCGTGGCTGAACAATAGCAATAGGCTCTTGAGAAACTATGGATTCGGGTGGTGTCGATCGCTCCTGAACAACAGGAGCGCGATCGACTATTGATGTTGGTATTTGATCCTGTACACTTTTAGGATCGGTGATTGATTGGGGTTGGGGCTGCTGTTGAGTTACAGGATTTTGAGCAACTATTGATTGAGGTTGGGGCTGGGTTTCAATTAGAGGTTGTTGAACAGTGATTGATTGAGGTTGGGGATGCTGTGGAGTTACAGGCTTTTTAGCAACTATGGATGTTTTTTTTGTCTGCTTGTCAATTGGTTTTGGAGCAATTGCTAATTGAGATGATGGAGGTATAATTTTAATATTTTTGGCATTTCTTTTAATTTTGAAAACTTGAGTAATTCTCTGATTATTTTTAGGGTAAAATCTGGATTTATTGCTTGAATAAACTTCAATCTTAGGTGAATTTACCCCCACAATTGATGGAGGTTTTGAATTAAATTTAATGGCAATCTTAGGCACTGGAACAATTGATGGAGGTTTTGACTGAACTTTAATTCCCGGTTTAGCCACAGCAACGCTTGATTGGGTTTGTGACTGGGCTTTCTTTCTAGTTTTAGCCACAGCAACAATTGATTGGGGTTGTGACTGGGGCTTCATTGTAGTTTTAGCCACAGCAACAATTGATTTGGGTTGGGATGGGGATTTAATTTCCGGTTTAACCACAACAGCAATTGATTTAGATTGAGACTTTGAAGCCACCACAGGCTTGAGCACAATTTGTGATTTATTTAAGGGTATTTTAACGGAATAATGCCTAGGTACTGGCTGTTTTACCTGCTTATTTTTTAATATTCTCACAGCAGTAAACGATGGGATTTTCTTTAAGGGTTTGGGAGTTTTTCTAATTTTTAAATTATTGCGTTTGGCTGGTGGAGTTCTGGTGATTTTGTCCTGATTTTTGGAAATATTTGCCGATTTTAAAGCAGTGGGTGTGGATTTGGTGATTTTTTTAGGTACATCATTAGCCACAAGTATGGACTTTTTTGCAACTATTTGTTTTGAAACTGGCGGCGAAGTTCGTACTTTATTTATATTGGCTGGCTTGGGTTCAGGAGATTTTTGAGATGGGGTAATTTCAATTAAATTGACAGCAGCCGATCGACTTTCTGGTACAATCTGAGAGCGAATTATGCTCAGGCGTAAGATCCAGAAAACCAGTCCATGTAAAAAAACAGACCCTAAAATCGCAACTATCCACAGCATTGGCGGATCGGATCGCTTTTGCTGATTAAAGGTTTTGGTAGAAGTTTGAGAATTCATGGGTAAGACGCAGGAATTTAAAGCTATTTGTTGGTGATCGGTTCCTTTTTGCCCCATACGTTTGAGTTGCAGTTAAATCCGGATCGGATTGGTGAAAATAGAATATCAAAAACCCCAACTTCTTCAATAAGTCGGGACTCTAAGGGAATTTTATGGTTGTTGGGAAAATTTAGGGGTGAAAATAATCGTAAATTTGTTGTGCTAGACGCGGGCCAATTCCAGGTACTTCCGTCAATTGTTCGGGTGTAGCTAAGCGCAGATAGTCGATCGACCGAAAATGCGCTAATAATTGTTTTTGTCGGTGGTGTCCCAAACCGGAAATTTCATCAAGTCGCGATCGCTTCATTCTCCCACTTCTTTGTTCTCTGTGAAAACTGACTGCAAATCTGTGGGCTTCATCCCGCACCCGACGTAATAATTGTACCCCAGGCTGTTCGGCATCAGTGGGCAGGGGCAAAGATTCCCCAGGCAGAAATATCTCTTCTCGCTGCTTTGCTAAACTCACAACACGCAACTCTTCTAGCAAATTCATCTCTCGCAAAACTGCTACTACTGCTGAAAGTTGACCTTTCCCTCCGTCTATCATTATTAAGTCTGGTTTGTCAACAATCTCATTATCAAGTGTAGATAAACTGCTTATTTCTTCCTTCTTCCATCCTCCCTTGGGCGAGGTAGAGGTGGGTTCTTCTTCCATCCTTCCCTTGGGAGGGGATTGCTTCTTCCCTCGAAAGCGGCGACCAAGAACTTCTGCTAAACTAGCAAAATCGTCCGAATGACCTGATTTTATTTCAGGATTCTTAATTTTGTAGTGGCGGTAGTGTTGATTGGCTGGTAAACCGTCAATAAATACGACGCGGGAAGCTACCGCATCAGAACCTTGAATGTGAGAAATATCATAACCTTCAATGCGGTGGGGAATTTCGGGCAAATCGAGAATTTCTGCTAAATCTTGCATGGCTTGAGAATTGCGATCGCTCAATCTTTGCATTCTTGCCAATTCATACTCAGCATTGCGTTCTACCATCTCAATTAACTCTGCCTTGGTTTGCCGCTGGGGTGTCAAAATCGTCACTTTTCGCCCCTTGCGGTTGCTCAACCAATCTGCTAGAATTTCCCCTTCTGGTAAGTCATATTGCACTGAAATTTCGCTGGGAATTTCTACAGATTCAACATTTTGATAATGTTCCTCCAATACCCGCTGCAAAATCGCTCCAGCTTCTACCCCGCCTGGTTCTCCCTGTTGGTAAGGGGGGGAGGAAAGAGAAGATTGAAACAACTCTTGCCCTTCCTTTGCAAGGGCGGGTTGGGGCGGAATCTCTGCCATAAATCCCAATCTTCCGACTAATTGACCGGCACGAATTTGGAATAGTTGAATGCAAGCGTGCTGGGTGTCCGCAGCCAGGGCGATCGCATCTCTGGAAACAGTATCATCAGGTAAAGATACTTTTTGACCTGCACTCAAAGACTGCAAACCTTTAATTTGGTCTCGAATTCGCGCCGCCATTTCAAAGTTTAAATCTGTGGCTGCTTGTTCCATTTGCGGTTCCAGGATATCCACTAATTCCTGAGTCCTTCCCTGAAAAATCATCGCTACTTTTTGGATGATTTTGCGATAATCTTCGGCAGACACTAACCCTTGACACACGCCTACGCAACGGCCGATATCGTAGTTTAAACAAGGACGGTCTTTAAAGAGGGGTTGAGGGCGCTGTCGCAGGGGGAAAATCCGCTTGATTAAATGCAGCGTACTCCGTAGCGCGCCTGTATCGACGTAGGGGCCGTAGTAGCGGTCTTTGGCATTACCTGCGCGGCGTTTGCGGGTGATGAAAATGCGCGGGTATTCTTCCGACCAAGTTATGCACAAATAGGGATATTTTTTATCATCTTTGAGGAGGACATTAAAGTAAGGTTGGTGCTGCTTGACAAGGTTTGCTTCTAATGCTAAAGCTTCGGCTTCTGTATCGGTGGCGATGAATTCTATTTCGCGGACTTGTTGCACCATCATGGCGATGCGGGGACTGAGATTTTGGCTTTCGCGAAAATAGGAACGGACGCGGTTTCTGAGTTTTTTTGATTTGCCGATGTAAAGGATGCGATCGCTCTCATCTCGCATTAAATATACACCAGGTACGGCAGGAATTTCTTTGAGGCGGCTTTCCAAGCGTTCTGCATCTTTAACTAGCGGCAGAGTTTTTGAAATCATTAGTTATTAGTTATTGGTTATTGGTTATCTTAATAGGAATTTAACTTTGAGGTAGGGGTTTCAACCCATGACGGAATATTGTTTGTATGTTAATTTGACATCAATGTCCTATTCCTAATGCCCGATGCCCAATTCCCAATTTATAATATCTGAGATAAAAACTTCCGGGTACGTTCTTCTTTGGGATTCTGAAAAAACTCTTCTGGGTCTGCTTCTTCGACTAAAACTCCGCCATCCATTAACACAATGCGATCGGCAACTTCACGGGCAAACCCGACTTCGTGAGTCACCACTACCATTGTAATTCCTGTTTTAGCTAAATTTCGCATCACATCTAAAACTTCCCGCACCATTTCTGGATCTAATGCTGATGTCGGTTCGTCAAACAGCATGATTTTAGGCTGCATCGCCAAAGAACGGGCAATCGCTACCCGCTGCTGTTGTCCCCCAGAAAGTTGTCCCGGATATTTTTGTGCTTGCGACAAAATCCCGACTCTTTCTAACAGTTGCATGGCTATTTCTTCAGCTTTTTTCTTCGGCCAGCGGCGCACCCAGACGGGGGCTAGCATGACGTTTTGCAATACTGATAGATGGGGAAACAGGTTGAATTGCTGAAATACCATTCCTACTTCCCGGCGAATTGTTTCGATGTTGCGTAAATCGTGGGAAAGTTCGATACCGTCGATCGTAATTTTACCTTGTTGGTATTCTTCTAAGGCGTTAAAGGTGCGAATAAATGTGGATTTTCCCGAACCGGATGGACCCATGACGACGACGACTTCGCCTCGGTTGACGTTCATGCTGACACCGCGCAGTACGTGAAATTGTCCGTACCATTTGTGGACGCTTTCTGCAATGATTACTGGTTCTGGGCTTGTTTGCTGAGTTTCCATAATTTTTTTATTTTTTAACCGCTGATGCTAGCTGATACACGCGGATGAACGCAGATAAATATTTACCGCTGACCTACTCCCAAACTTCGCTCTATTTTGCGGCTGGCTAGAGACATTGAGTAACAAAATACCCAATAGATAATGCCTATGAATATGTAAACTTCGGCGTACCTGCCAATATAGGATGGATTTGCTAAAACTGCGCGGGATATACCGATTAATTCTAACATTCCGAATAGGGAAAGTAGGGAGGTGTCCATGAATAATCCGATGAATTGTCCGCCGATCGCCGGAATGACGGTTCGCAATGCTTGAGGGAGTACAATTAAGAGTGTGAGTAAAGGTGTATTGAGCCCGATCGCCCTTGCTGCTTCTATTTGTCCTCTGGGTACTGCCTGCAAACCGCCACGGACGTTTTCAGCTAAGTATGCTGCACTAAATAATGTTAATCCAGCAATGGCTCTAATGACTCTATCTAATTTGGGATATTCTGGCGGCAAGAATAGTTGCAGCATGACTTGACCTAAAAACAAAATGCCAATTAACGGCAAACCCCGAATAATTTCAATGTATAATGTGGATAAAAGTTTTACAACTGGTAAAGAGCTTTGTCTGCCTAGGGCTAGCAATACTCCCAAAGGAAAAGAAAGCACTATACTAATTACTGCTAAAAACAGCGTCAATACTAAACCGCCCCAATCATTTGTCGAGACTTCTGTCAAGCCTAAACCGCCTTTAATTAACCACAAAATTACTGGGAATGAAACAGCCCAAGCTGCGGGAATCCAGTTAACCCCCCCCAACCCCCCCTTGCTAAGGGGGGGCGAGGGCAGGGCTGTTTCATTCTTTGTAGGGGCAATCCCCCCGTGGTTGCCCCAATGCCTGAAATGACGGAAAATGGTCGGTGGGGGCGAGGGGGGGTTGGGGTTCATTTGTCTACCCACAAAATAGCTGGCAGCGGCTATGATAATATCTCCTAGCAAGTAGAGGCGGGAGGTAAGGTCGATCGGCGAAATTACCGCACCGACAACCCCAGCACCGAGTAAAATCAATAATGGCGGATTCCACAGCCTTTCTTGGCGCTGAATGTTTCCCCAAGTTAAGCCTGCTAGCAAGGTAATTATTCCGGTTACTATCCACAGCCGCCAATAGGATTCGCTGGGAAATCTGCCCACAAAAAATAGAGGCAAATTAGCTTCTAATACCCGCCATTGAGCTTTTGTAGTTGCCCAAACGATAATTCCGGTAATGACTTGGAAACTAACAATTAGACAAATCACTGTCAAAATGCTGTTGTACCAGGTACTAAATAAATTTTTACGAGCCCAATTCCAAGGGGTGGGCGATTCAGTGGCTGGGGGCGGAAGTATAGGTATTGTTTCCATAGGTTGTTAGTTGTTATTTAGTTAACTTCTAATTGCACTTGCTAAAATTCCTAATATTTTTTTTATGTCGTTCAAAAAATATTCTTTCAAGTCAATTTCAATCACTTGTTCTTTTAGTTTTAAAAATCTCCAGTTAGTGCCGCTAGTAACAGCACCATAAATTGTCGAAATCTGGTTGCCTTCACGTTCGTTAAATATTCTAGCTGCCAACATTTCTGCTACGCACTGTCCCAAACCGCCATTAATATTTTCTTTTTTAGCTTCCACAATAATAATTACTGGTGCGGTAAGAATTAATAATTCGGGAGAACGACTAATTAGAAAATCGCAATTTCCATTTAATCCTTGTTCGGCATCAATTGTAAAGTCAATTCCCGAAAAAAAGCTAATCTCAGAATTAAATTGTTTTCTCAACTCGATCAAAATCGGTGCAATTATCATTTCCGAGCGAGCTTTTTCTGTGTTACTGCTAATAGCTAACGGCACGGTATATAGAAGTGTTTCTTCTAAAAAGCTACTACTTTCTAACTCGGCTATATCAGAAAACATATTAATTTTATCTAAAACTTTAAAATCAAAAGTTTTAGATACTTTTGCTAAACTAAAATCACTGTATGCCATTCGGTTTCTCCTTGTACGAGCGATTAAAAAGCTCAACCCTTATTAAACTTTATCTTTCCTTTAGTTGTACAGTTTGATTGTACCAATTCATGAACAGAGAAATGATTAAGCTAATAGTGAGATATGTTACCATGATAATTAACATGGCTTCGATCGCCCTTCCGGTTTGATTCAGGGTTGGGGAAGCCACCACAAAGTAAACGTCGGGATAGGCGATCGCCACTGCTAAACTAGAATTCTTAGCTAAATTCAAATACTGGCTGGTTAACGGCGGAATAATTACCCGCAAAGCTTGAGGCAAAATTATCAACCGCATCATGGTTCCAGATTTCAATCCCAAAGACTTCGCTGCTTCCATCTGCCCTCTTGGGACTGATTGAATTCCGGCGCGGACAATTTCGGCAATGTAACTGCCAGTATACAAGCTGAGTCCTGTCACTAGGGCTGCAAATTCTGGAGTTAATTTCAATCCTCCTTCCAGTTGCAATTCTGGCGTGAGGCGGGGAACATCTAAGCGAAAAGGCAGATTTTTGGTAATAATCAAAGCTGAGATTGCACTCAAAGCGATCGCACCTAATGCCCAAAGCAACTGTCTTCCTGGCTGCGCTTGTTCTATCATAACGCGGGCGCGCCACTGCCACAGAAGAGCCGCCCCCAAAACTCCGATAGTTAGCAAAATCAACCAAATTTCAAAACCAGGCAAAGTCGCCAGCCAAGGCAGTGCAATACCGCGATTTGTCAAGTATACCGGGCCACTCATCTGCTGATTTTCTTCCAGCTTTGGTAGCGAAATGAACACTGCAAAATACCAAAAAAACAATTGCAGCAACAACGGTGTATTGCGGATAATTTCTACATATAATCCTGCTAAACTTCGCAGCAACCAGTTTTCAGAAAGCCGCGAGATTCCTACAGTCAAACCTGCAATGGTTGCTAGAACTATACCAATTACCATCACTCGCAATGAGTTAACTAAGCCGACCAAATAAGCTTGTTTATAATTATTTTCTGGATTGTAGGCAATTACTTTTTCACCAATATCAAAGGATGCTTGGGAATTGAGAAAGTCAAATCCGAAAGCGATGCCTAGTTGTGAGTAATTGGCGCTGAGATTGTCCCATAAAATTGCGCCTAAAATTATTACTAAAATTAGGGCGATCGCCTGTCCAGCAATTTTCCAAAACCGATCGTCTCTGAGCAGTTTAATCATATTAGTTATTTGTTGTTTGTTGTTTGTTATTTGTTGTTTTTTATGGGTTATATTGTTGACCGTTGCATCGGAATGATTTAACCGCAGAGAACACAGAGGACACAGAGGAAGAGAATAGAGAGATGAATTATTCAGATGAAGACAGGATTTGATATTAGGGGTTATTTGTTATTGGCTGCGTCGCTCACGCAGTCTAAGGGTTATTGATTATTCGTTGTTAGTTGTTAGTGATTTTACCAATAACTAATCACTAATTACTGCTGACTAATAACCAATAACAACTAACCAATAACCCTTCGACTACGCTCAGGGCACCGCAAATAACCAATAACCAATAACTGACAAAAATTAACGGAACGGTGGCGAGTACATCAAACCTCCATCTTTCCAGAGTTTGTTTTGACCCCGGTCTAGTTTGAGTGTACTTTTGGGCCCGATATTGCGATCGTACATTTCGCCATAATTTCCGACTTTTTTCACAATGCGAGCGGCGTAGTCGTTCGGGAGTCCTAAACCTTTACCCAAATCTCCTTCTTTTCCTAGCAAACGTTTGACGTTGGGGTCTGTACTGCTGGCTACAATTTGGTCTACATTTGTGGAATTAATTCCCAAATCTTCCGCTTCTATCGCTGCAAAAATGATCCACCTTACCGCATCTGACCATTTAGGATCGCCGCTTTTTACGGCTGGGGCTAAAGGTTCTTTTGACATCACTTCTGGCAAAATCACGTTGTTTTCGGAATTGGGTAGAGTGGTGCGTTTGGATACAAGTTGCGATCGATCGGCTGTGACTCCCTGACAGCGGCCTTCTTGATAGGTAGCAAAGGTAGCATTCACATCTTCAAAAACGACTGGAGTGTATTTAACTCCCAATTTTCGCATTTGGTCGGATAAGTTTTGTTCGGTACTTGTACCTGTTTGGACGCAGATGGATTTACCTGCAAAATCTTTTAAACTCTTAATACCGCTGTCTTTTTTGACCATGATGCTTTGAGAGTCATAAAAGATGACAGGGGCAAATTCGAGCCCGGTGGTGCTGTCGCGACTGACTGTGTAGGTAGTGTTGCGACTGAGAATGTCTATTTCCCCCGCTTGCAAAACTGTAAATCTTTCTTTGGCGTTGAGATTGCGGTATTCTACTTTCTCAGGATCGTCAAATATTGCGGCCGCGATCGCCCTGCATACATCTACATCTAATCCTGAATATTTACCCTTTTCATCTACAAAGCTAAAACCCGGTAGTTGGCCACTGACTCCACAAATTAGTTTTCCACGACTCAGAATCGTATCTATCCGACTTGGCCCTTGTTGCGATTTGCCTTCGGTAGCAGTTGTTTGTGCTGCTTGTCCGGTTTGTGGTGTTTGTCCTGTTTGTAGCGATCGATCCCTACAAGCTGTCAATGGTAACACCATTAACATAGTTGCCCACAACAGAAATTTCCATTTACGCATAGGTTTTAGTAGAACGCTTTCCTGACAATCCTACCTTGTCGCTGACGATAACTGTTGTCGATCGCACCTGAGACTAAATTTGCCTTCATAACCTCTATTTATCGAGGTGGAGACGGCGATTAGCGATCGACCAAAAAGGGGGTGCATCACCGGGATTTGCTATCACTGAAAATTCTCCCTTCAGAATCGGCTGTTTGCGCCCGGAATTGCACAGCGCTAGCCCAGGGACAACCCGCTGGTGATTTTTTTGGCTTGAGGAGCGATCGCCCCCTTTCCCGGTAATATTTATACGATCCCGATTCAAGAGAATCACAATAGCTCAGGGGCTAGTCGCTGCTCTGCTAAATCGCGGATGAGAGAAAGCCGAGACTGGATGTACTCATCTAACACATCTGCTTCTTTACCATTAAGCGCAGAGTTCATCTTCAACTGTTTGAGTAACCACTGTACCAAGGTGGCATCATCCAAAGTTACCAACAGAGTGGCTTGGCTGGTTTCAATTACTGACCAGAGTTGACGTAACATGACTGGAGTCATAAAATCTCCTTGAGGGTGAATACCCCTTAGATGGGCGGGCATAACGAGAAGTTGGTCTTCGTGTTTGGAGCCGATAGACGAAAAGCACCTTAAGAGCGATCGACTTAATGATTATTTTATATTTCACCACAATAACTCAAAAGAGTAGTGTCCAGGGCTACAACATACAAGACGTTATAAGACTGTCAAATCTCTTGACATATAAATAAAAATATTGATTAAACTTTAAAAAAATTTACATAAACTCCCGCGTGAGGCAGGGCTGTTTCATTCTCTTGTAGTGGCAGCTCATAGTGGCTGACCCGATAGATGCTAAGATTTAAGATCTAAAATCCATTGACAGCACTGAGCTTTTGAAAACCAGCCAGAATCACCTCTAATTCAGCAATCAGGGAAGCAGCGCCTTCGACATCCTCTGGCTGTGATTCGGCGCGATGTTGAAGTTGGGCAGCAATCTCAGGCATTAACCGCACCGCAGCCGTAGCGCTGACACCCTTAATTTGGTGAGCATAGCGCCCTAGGGCTTCGGCATTTCCCGCGGCGAGGGCTTGTTTAGCAGATTCTAAATAATTGCTAGTATCAACCACAAAAGCTTCTAATATCTCCCGTTCAAACTCTAAATCAGCCCCAGTAATTTCGTGCAAATGTTCGACATCTACTAAAGATTCTAGATCGAGTTTGATATCTGTTTTTAGCTCCTCAGCATAAGTCGGTGAATTGTCAATATTAGATATTTGATACTTAATTCTTAACTGAGCAGACCATTTTTCTAGTACAGCTTTTAACTTTTCCATCGAAATTGGCTTGCTGATATAATCATCCATGCCAGCGGCCAGACACTTTTCTCGATCGCCCTTCAAAGCATTGGCAGTCATCGCAATCACCACTGTCTGTTGGTGTGGCTGCATCTCACCAGAGCCAATGGCTGCGGCTTCCAGGCCACGCAATCGAGCCGTAGCTTCATAACCGTCTAAAACTGGCATTTGGCAATCCATTAACACAATATCATACTTCTGGAGCGCCACCATAGATAAAGCCTCTTCGCCGTTATTAGCCACATCCGCAGCACCTCCCAAAACTCTCAGTTGATTCAGACAAACTTTTTGATTAATAGGAGTATCTTCCACCAACAAAATCTTCAAGTTAGCTAACTCCTGTTGGTTAGCAACTAATTCTCCATCGACAGTACCTGTGACAGTCGAATTGGCCTCCTCTTCCTTCACTACCGCATCAGGAGCGATCGCCTTTACCAAACATTCCAACACCCGATGAGTTTTGACAGGTTTAATTAAGTAACCACTAAAACCGGTATTCAATAAGCGTTTTGCCTCTTCTATCTGAACCACAGAAGTCAAAACTACCCACTTAGTTTGCTGCATTGCTGACTCAGAAATAATTAAGCGTTCCAGGCTTCCTGTGAGCATTTCCGGCAACTGAATATCAACCAAAGCAATATCAATGGGGATATTTTGGCTGATAGCTTTGTACAAAGAGGCGATCGCCATCCAGCCACTATCAGCTTCCTGAACTTCCATTCCCCAAACAACAGTCATTCTCCGCAGCATTTCTCGCACAGGCGACTTATCGCTAGCCACCAAGATTTTTTTACCCGCCAGCATTTTTTGCAAATTCACTTCCGAAGCCGTCGCGGTATTAGTTACCATCTCCTTAATAGCCGGCAAACTAAACCAAAAAGTCGAACCAGCACCGGGGGTACTTTCCACACCAATTTCACCGCCACTCAACTCAACCAACTGCTTGGAAATTGCCAGTCCCAAACCAGTACCTCCATATTTTCTAGTAGTAGAAGCATCAACTTGAGTAAACGATTGAAATAGCTTGTTTAGGTCTTCTGGATTAATTCCGATTCCACTATCTTTAACTTTAAATATCAAATATTGTTGTCTTTCTATCCCCAAGATTAACGGTTGTATTTCCTGGCTTTTTTGGGGAATCCTGGTCGTCAATAAACCTTTTTGACTGGAAAGAGAAACCTCAATCATGACTTCTCCTCCTTCGCTAAATTTAATAGCATTATTTACCAAATTAGTAAGAATTTGACGCAGACGTACCGCATCACCTTTAATTTGTAGCGGTACATCTCTGTCAATCAAAGCTACCAATTCTATACCTTTTTGTTGTGCAGGAGTTGCCAACAACTCCAAGACTTCCTCCAGACAGATACTGACATTAAATCCTAGAGTTTCCAATCGCATTTCTCCTGCTTCTAGTTTCGAGAGGTCAAGAATATCATTAATGATTGAGAGCAGATTTTGACCACTAACTTTCAATGTCTGCATAAAGTCAAGTTGTTCGGGAGTCAGATTAGTTTTCAATAGGAGATCGGTCATTCCCATCACCCCATTCATGGGAGTCCGAATTTCGTGACTCATATTGGCTAAAAATAGCGACTTCATCCGAGACGCTTCCAGTGCAGCTTCCCGTGCTTGTTGGGCTTGTTCAAACAGAGTAGATTGCTGAATGGCGATCGCCAACTGTACGCTCAATCTACCCAACAAATCCACCTCAGAAGCAGTCCAAGCGCGACAATCGCTGCACTGGTGAGCAACCAGCAATCCCCACAATCGATTTTGACTCGTTTCTAAAATCCCTTCCTGCAAGCCAGTCTGGGGATTTTTAGAAAAGACTTGTGTGTTCAAGTCTTGCTTTTCATCAGCGATAAAAATCGGGACTACTAAATTAGCCCTTACTTGCAAAGTAGCCAGAAAAGCCCGATGAGTTTCACTCAATTGAGCAGTATAAATATCTTCAATAGCTTGAATTTTCCCCGCCATATACATCGCTTTGTAACTCTCACCAAAACAATTCTCTAGAAGCTTTATGCCCAGCATGGGCATCCAATCATTGCCGACGGATTCAACCACCACCACTCCGGTTTTATTTGATTCAAAACGGTAAATTACAGTGCGGTCAGTTGCTAGTAATTGTCGAATTTCTTGGACAGCAGTGTTAAGAGTTTGAGTGAGGTTAAGAGACTGGCGAACCCGCTGAGCCACCGCCGACACCAACCGTTCCTGTTCTGCTTGTTGCCGGAGCATTCTTTCGGCTTTTTTTCGTTCAGTGACATCGCGAATTACCGTAGCAAAACACAGTGGTTCTCTGTTCTTCGGGTGTTTCACCAGAAAAACGTTCATCAAAGCATCAAACCGTTTACCGCTGTGTAAATGTTGCAGTATACCTTCTCCTTGCCACTGTCCCTGAGTGCGAATTTTTGGCAAAATCTCTTGAATAAACTTCTGTTGAAAACCAGCACCGATATAATCCCAAATCTCTGTATAGAGAGCTTGAGAAATATTTTCCAAACCCACCAGTCGCCGTCCAGCTTCGTTGACAAACAATGTTTGCCCTTCCAGGGTAGCCATGGCGATAAAATCGCTGCTGTTTTCAATGAGCGAAACAAATTTTTGGCGTTCTTCTTCTGCTCTTTTCCGTTCAGTAATGTCGCGTTTGACACAAACATGACAAATGACATCGCCGCCATCATTAATCACAGAATATGCAGCTACATCGAGCGCTAAATTTCTCCCATTTTTAGTGAAATTGGTAGTTTCACCCCTAAAAGTTCCATTTTGACTTAAACTTTTGGCAATTTCCCCAAATCGCTCCCCGGTAATCTGTCGAGGCGTTTCTGTTTCTAATTCGTCATCGGTATATTCTAGGAGAGATTGGTGAGCGCAATTTTGTTCGATAAAAAACCCATCAGCATCAATAATCACGATCGCATCGTTGGAGTTTAAAAATATTTGTCGGTAAAGTTTGAGTCTTTCCTCATCCCGCTTGCGTTCAGTGATATCTCTGTTGACAGTCACGTAACAAACTACATTGTTACTCTCATTTACCACAGAAAAAGCCGAAAGTTCCACCTCCACAGTTCCCGCTTCCACAGTCTTACAACAGGTAATTTCACCTCGATAGCTTCCGGTGAAAGCTAAGCTTTCCAAAATCGATGCAAAGGTGTCTTCTCCTAAGTGGACTGCCGGCGTTTCTCGTCCCAATGCTGATTCGCTGTAGCCCAGCAAAACCTTGTGAGCTAGATTTCTTTCCCAATAATATCCTTGGGGGTCGATAATCGCGATCGCATCATTGGATTTTAAAAATATTTCTTGATATAGTTGCAGCTTCAATTCAGCTTGTTTTCGTCCGCTAACATCGAGAAACAAACCGTAATAAAGCATAGCCCCAGACTCTTGGACTTCAGGATGTGCATCCCCTCGAATCCATTTAAGTTTTCCAGAGGGGGTGACAATTCTGCCTTCCCAGCGCCAAGGCTGCAAATTTTCAGCAGCCAGGATCACTGAATTGACAAATTCATCTCGATCTTCAGGATGAATTAAGTCAACAATTATCTGAATATCTTGCTGAGCAGCAATAGGTTCAATTTCATACAAATCTCGGCAACCTGCACTCAAAAAAGAGAAAGCCAGGGAGCCATCGGGATGCAAATCAACTTGATACAACGTACCGGGTATATTAGCCGTAATTTTTTGTAATTGGGCTTGGCTTTCATGTCTAGCTCGATCTGCTGTGGAGGATTCTGTAATCTGGCGAGAAAAACCCAAAACTGCGAATACATTTCCCGCAGCATCATAGACAGGCAGTTTTTGGGTATCAAAGATGTGCTGTTTGCCGTTAGTAAAGGCGATGGGGGTGTCAGGATTGTGAATTGTTTCTCCGGCGAGTGCGGCTCGATCGTCTTCGCGCCAGCCTCTAATTCCGCCATCGCGATCGCCAAATACTACTGTTTCCGAAAATCCTAATTCGATATCATCTTTGCCAATAATTTCGGGAACGGTTTTCCCTAAGTATTCAGCAAAGCTTTGATTGACTAAAATGTATCTAAAATTTCGATCTTTGGCAAAAACTCTGTCCGGGGTAGCGTCAATCAAACTTCGCAGCAATAGTTGTTGATTTTGTGAGGACAAATCTAGCGGAAAATTCTTACTCGCTGATACCTCTAAATTTTGCTGTTTAGATAAATTTACCCATGCTTGGGAACAGATGTGAGCAGTCGTATGGAGCAAGCACAGGCGATCGAAATCAAAAACCTTCGCCCCCACTGCACCGATGAACAACACTCCCAAAAATTCTGTGCTTTCATCGAGCATCACCGGAGCCATCAACACAGATTGCAACTCAACAATTGGGGGGTGTTCCAGATTGTGCGCCCAATCCCGATTTCCTCCCAGCCATTGAGTGCGAGCCTCCCGCAAGCGAGACTCAATTTCCGATGTTGTTGCTTCAGTTAACGGCGCTGAGTTTTGACAGTAGATGCGATCGTCCGAATGGGTCAAAATAGCGATCGCTTCTGTGGGAATCAAGCGCCCTAGATATTCGATACCAGCAGACCAAATTTCCTCAGCACCGAAAGCTAATTGCACTTTAGCAGTCAGTTCCTTAAAAACTTGCACTTCCAAGGTACGCTGGCGGACTTTTGCTTTGAGGCTGGCGGCTAGGATTTGCATAGTGCTGATTACACTGATTTGCTGATGTTATGTTGATTGATTATCAAATTTTTTTCAACAAAAATGGTTAAATATATTTGACAACAATACAAATTTTTGATACTTATCCTGCATTCTACCTTTAAAAAAAACAGTATAGCAAACCCCAAGGCAGTTAGGAGGTTTTGCAGTGCTCAAAGCATTGATGTTCTGGCATTTTCCTTCTAACTTATTTTTATCCTCAGCCAGTTGACCCCTAGGGAAGAGGAAGGGAGCCTTCTTGCTTCTTGCTTCAACATATGCCGATCGTCCCACTCTAGCGGGAGCGAAGCAACAGCACAAAACACCTGCTTCACTCCGGTGGCTGGGCGTGAGGACGAAACTATCCCATTAAAATTACGGTATCTATGACATGGATCACACCGTTATCAGCTTCGATATCGGCAGCGACAACAGTAGCATTTTTTACCTCAAAACCGTCTGAGCAATCAATTTTAATCGGCGAACCTTCCAGGGAAGTGACAGAACCGAGTTTTGCCAAATCAGCCTTCATAAACTTGCCAGAGACAACGTGAAACATCAGAATCCGGCTCAGTTGGGGAACATTCTGTACTAAAGTGGTGATAGTTCCGGGCGGCAACTTGGCAAAGGCGTCGTCATTGGGTGCAAACACAGTGAAAGGGCCCGGACTTTTGAGGGCGTCTACCAAATTAGCCACTTGGACTGCTGTTACCAGGGTTTGGAACGAACCAGCACCTACAGCAATATCAACAATATCAGGCATTCAGTTTTACCTCATTTCATAAAATTTCTCCACTAAGTATCGTAAACTGATGTGGCAAACAATACCTACTTTATTTGTGAAAAAATTGCTAATTGGGAAATTAATAAATATTATCCCTTCTTGTGAGTAGCTGAAATTAAATTACCCAATTTCCCATTGCCAATGCCCCAAACTAATAAGGGGCGCAGTGCGCCCCCTACTAATTAACTAACTAAAGTGGTAAACAATTATTTGCCACCGATTTGCACTTTCACTACGCGGTTCTTTTCCGCTTCGGCTTTTGGCAAATTCAGGGTCAAAACCCCATTTTTATACTCAGCTTCTACGCTTTCATTTTGAATGCGGGTAGGTAGGGGAATTACCCGGCGGAAAGAGCCGTAACGGAATTCAGAGCGAGTCATGCCTTTTTCTGTTGTCTGAGTTTCCGATCGCCGTTCGCCGCTGATAGCAACCGCTTCTGCTGTGACTTGCACGTCCAAATCTTCAGCTTCCATACCCGGAATTTCTAACTTGAGATGGATGGCTTCGGGAGTGTCGTGAATTTCGGCAGGCGGGACAAAAGCCACACCGTTAGAAGAGCGATCGACTGCTGGTGTCAAACTATCAAACAACCGATTCATTTCTCGCTGTAAGGAGTCCATTTCCCGCAAAGGTTCCCAACGAATAAGTGTCATAGTTGATAACTCCAATCTCTTAAGTTTCTAGAGGTTGAGGAAAACTAGATTCAACCTGTATTTAATATATTCAACATCCCGAAACTAGGGGATGCGGTTTTCTGGAATTGGGGCGATCGCATTTCCGAACATGGGCGATCGAGCCAGCTTCAATCGATAGCTCTTGATTCGGGTCTTTTACTCGCTATCTTGGTAACTCACTGTCTTGTCCACCGGGAGTGTCCAAAAGAAGCGTAGGTATTAAACAAAGCACCCACTAAACCAAAAGTAGTGCCAATCACCAAAAACCCCTGGAGGGGACAACCACTGCCGAAAGTAGCCAAAAACTGTAAAATCAGGTCTTCCCCAGAACGACCAACCCCTTGGAGAGCAGGCACCAGACCAATCAGTAAAAAGCTAGTCAATCCCACGCCGATTAACAATAAAGGGGCGAAAAAGCTCAAAAGGCTCGTCAGCAGTACCGATCGAAGAAAATTAGGAAAAATGCTCATAGGAGTCACTAAATTCAGCTAAACTGCCGAAAGGTGTACAAGTCAACAAGACCTGCCTTGTTCCAAGATAGGTAGCGATCGCCATTCGCGGCTAATTCCGTCAAAAATCTTAAATGTTAGAGAAGAAACTTGTTTAAGATTTGTAGATAGATTTCATTTTTTCCAGTAGTTATACAGTCGCAATCCCCGTGAGCCCTACTACATCTTCGAGTCTCACTTTATGGAGTCGGCGGTTACTAGCAGCAATTTTATTGGGAGGCCAAGTAATGCTGCACTTACTCACCCGCAAAATTAACCGTCGCAACACCCTCGACCAAATGGCAGCAGTTGGCCCAGAATCCCTGTTGATTGCTTTGCTGACTGCGGGTTTTGTCGGCATGGTATTTACAGTCCAGGTAGCCAGAGAGTTTATCAACCTCGGTGCCGGTAATGTCGTCGGCGGAGTCTTGGCCCTGTCTTTGACTCGCGAACTAGGCCCGGTTTTAACCGCCGTGATTGTCACCGGACGAGTCGGTTCGGCTTTTGCGGCGGAAATCGGCACAATGCAGGTAACAGAGCAGATAGACGCCCTGCTGATGCTCAGAACAGACCCGATCGACTATCTCGTAATTCCCCGCGTCATCGCTTGCTGCTTGATGCTACCAATTTTAACCATCTTGTCCCTCGTCACTGGTATTGCTGGGGGACTGCTGATTGCGACGACGATGTACGGAGTCTCTCAAACCGTCTTTCTAGAATCAGTCCGCACTTTTCTGACACTGTGGGATATTTGCAGCGCCACAATTAAAGCTTTTGTCTTCGGTGCTTTGATTGCTGTGATCGGTACAAGCTGGGGTTTAACCACCACAGGAGGGGCCAAGGGTGTCGGCCAATCGACTACAACTGCCGTGGTGACAGCTTTGCTGGCTATTTTTATCTGTAATTTTTTGATGACTTGGGTGATGTTTCAGGGGACTGGTAGCAGCGTACTCAAAGGCCTGTGACCATTGGTGTCAATTTAAGATAGAAACCCATAATAAATGTAGCTTGCACTCAAGTTTCGATCCCCCTAAATCCCCCTTAAGAAGCGATGCTTTATAAACATCTTTCTTAACAATTGTGAAAACCTTATATAACAAGGTTTTCAAGGATTATCTCTCCACAAGCATGGACAATTTAACAATCGTGTTTATTGAGAACAGCTTGAGTTTGTTGAGAACGGGCGATCGAGGAATGGGGGTTTGATAGCCTCCCTTGCGATCGATTCCAAATGTTAAGAAAGATCCTTATAAGGGATAGCTTAAGAAGGGGGGGACAGGAGTCTTGTCAAAGTCCCCCTTAAGAAGCTATGCTTTATAAACATCTTTCTTAACAATTGTGAAAACCTTATATAACAAGGTTTTCAAGGATTCTCTCTCCACAAGCATGGACAATTTAACAATCGTGTTTATTGAGAACAGCTTGAGTTTGTTGAGAACGGGCGATCGAGGAATGGGGGTTTGATAGCCTCCCTTGCGATCGATTCCAAATGTTAAGACAGTCATGCTAGCAATTTGTTTCAAAGTTCACGAGCAACTGGAGAAAAATTTATGTCCTTGATTGAAGAAGCATCTTCGTACTTTCTTAGCCTTGGCCTTGATGAAACAGGAGACTTCGATCCTACTATACAAGACTCAAGTGGATTAATAAGCTATATTGTGGCAACAAGCAACGAGCCTCCAAAAGAAGTCAATGACTTATATAATGAAATTGCGCCAGTCATGGAGGGCTTAACTAATGTAGTCACTGGTAGCGTCTTGAAGAGAGCGGGAACTGACGATAAAAAGAAACACGACCCAAAAATTTGGCAAGAGCCAATGAATCAAATGGCAAAAGCATTTTGCGGGCCGCTATCTATAGAAAGGCAAACGTATACCAAAGAAATCGTAGGCAGAAATATCGCGACTGAGTTCATCAATCTTTTGCTGGCGGCAACCGTAAGTCAGGGTCCTGCATTATTAGGCTTTGCTAACTTTTTGGAGATGCAAGGCGAGAGCATACGCTTAGAAGCAGGGCAAGACGGAGATGGTTATCAATACGCATCCGTCTCCATCGTACATGAGATTTTCCAAGCACCAGATAAACGGTGGATATATGTGCCAAAGTTTAAAAGCTATTTCACTCGATTTACGCGAGAAAATTATGTAGTGACTAGTAGTTGTAGATCGGTTACAAAGTTCAAGTTTAAATTTGAGCTTGAGATAATGACAGCAGGATTTATGGTCGAAAACTGGAAAAACTTTCCCAGTTTTAGAAAACAGGTAAGGGATTTCATTGAGAGATTCCAAAAAACACATATTGCAGACTCTGCAAACTATTTTGATGACATCTTCACGTCAACTAGGTAATATCAAAGAGGAATAAGACGATAATCTAGGTGAATTTATCATCAACCCAGCGCTGACTGGTAATGGTTTGACTTACCTCGTTGCCAATCCTAAAGAGGGCGATGTTTACGAAGTCGTTCTGAATATCTCATAGCTCAAACCCCCTTCTCGTAGCGATTGTCTTGTAGGAACATAACGCACCTTAACTATTAATCCAAGTTGCTAGTTACTCTTATGGGCGATCGCTTTCAGATTTTGTAGTATGCTAAGTTAACTTAAATTTATCCTCAAAGCTTTACTAGATAAGGTTTTGAGGTTATTTATATCCGCTTACACTATGGCAATTTGCTCGCTTTTTTGTCGGGAATAGGCGATGGTAAAACGCCTGCTGTATGTGATCGCTTTTTTGCGGAGAGAAGTGCGATCGTACTTAACCCCCAATCTGATTGCCAAACGATACCTAAAATTAACATCTTACTCCCCCCTTAATAAGCTATCCCTTATAAAGATCTTTTTTAACATTTGGAATCGATCGCAAGGGAGGCTATCAAACCCCCATTCCTCGATCGCCCGTTCTCAACAAACTCAAGCTGTTCTCAATAAACACGATTGTTAAATTGTCCATGCTTGTGGAGAGAGAATCCTTGAAAACCTTGTTATATAAGGTTTTCACAATTGTCAAGAAAGATGTTTATAAAGCATAGCTTAAGAAGGGGGACTTTGAGTGCTTCCTGTCCCCCCCTTGTTAAGGGGGGCTAGGGGGGATCGAGTTGCTCATTAGCAGACGGTATACTGATACTACTTTTGACGTTAAGTTGACACCAATGGCCTTTAAGCTGGGAAACGGTAAAATATAAATTATTGACAAAATTCGTTTGGCTTAAGCCCGTGAATACAACTGCCTCTTCTAGCACACCGACAAATACGATCGAACTTGAACCGAGTTATGCGATTCCCCTAGTCCTCGTGCTTGCCGCCGTACCGCTGCTGTTCGTGCAGAAGTGGGTGAGTTTGCCACTTTCGCTGTTCGGCTTGTTTTTGATGTATCAAGCCGCTACCATCCGTCTGCAATTCACCCCAACCAATTTGGACATTTATCGATCGCAAAACTTAATTCGCCAGTTTCCTTACCGAGAATGGCAAAATTGGCGGATATTTTGGCCCGCAGTGCCAATTTTGTTTTACTTCAAAGAAATTAACAGTATTCACTTTCTGCCGGTTCTGTTCGATCGTAAAATGCTACAGACTTGCTTAGAACAGCGTTGTCCCCGTCAAGAGTGAAAAGTGCAATCAGAAGAAAGGTACTCAAGATGTTAAGCAATTCTTAGTCAAAAAACCTGACATCTTGAAGCACATTTTTGCACAAGCAAAACGTCCACTCAAGGATGCTGCTGCTGTAAATTCAACTCGATGGGCGTTGTTCTCTCGACTGAAAGAAACGCTGTTGCCCGTTTTGACTGGTTCAGGTGGACTGACCAAGTTCAATCGTACTCGACTACAACTACCTAAAACTCATTGGCTTGATGCTGCTTGTGTCGGTCAAATTGAATCATTGTTTGTACTAACAAGTAAGCCATTGCTAATCAAGGCGACAGGACACGGAACTCGTCAAATGTGTCGCACAGACAAATTTGGCTTTCCATCTCGGTACGTTCCGAGAAACAAGTTTGTTAGAGGTTTTCAGACTGGTGACATTGCAAAAGCAGTCGTCACCAGTGGTAAAAAAATAGGTGAATATGTTGGTCGGGTTGCAGTTAGGACGACGGGCTCATTCAATATCTCGGCATCAGAATTGGTGCAAGGGATTAGCTATAAATATTGTAAAATCGTCCACAAAAAAGATGGTTACAGTTACGCATTTTAAGAATGACGGGGACTGAATTCCCTCGTCTCGTTTCCCTCTCAGGGCTGAAGCCACTGAGTTTCCCACTTACCGGACTTTTTTATGAATTCAGACGAATCTCCAACCCCAGAAACACCAGCACAACCAATCGCGCCAACCGTTGAGAGCGAGTCTAATTTGCCCGTGCATCAGGATTTGAACCAACTCCCATCGCCCACAGAGGATTTACCAAGCCTTGAGATGGAGAAACCAGAACCCCTCGGCCAAATTGGGCCAGAAACAGACATCCAGTTAAGCGCGACAGATTCCGAAATCGCCCAATTCGTTGACGCAGCAAGTGCCCTCGCCCCAATTGCGCCTCCTACCGAGTTATACCAGGGCCAGGAGGAGTCCCCCATCGCTCAAATCGAGTCGCAGAAAGACTCTACCCCAACCCTTGTGGGAGAAAGGGTCACAGATATCCCAGAAAATGTTACCGCAAACTTGGCAGAGCGAGTCCAAGCATTGCAACAACAAGCACAAGATTTGACCGAGAAAATTGCTACTCTCCAATCCGAAAAAGTCCAAGCCAAAGAAGCATTGGGTGAGGCTCAAGCATCGATCGGGCGTTTAGTGCAAGATGGCTTGATTCAATTAGAGCAGCGTAAACAAACGTTACAAATAGAAGTAGAAAAACTCGAACGTCGGCGCGATCGCATTCAAAAAGAAATGCGAACCACTTTCGCAGGCGTTTCCCAAGATTTAGCAATTCGAGTCCAGGGTTTCAAAGACTATCTAGTAGGTAGTTTGCAGGATTTAGCCGCCACCGCCGAACTCTTAGATTTGACACCGCCGGTGCCGGAAAGAACACAGCAATTTACGGTGGAAGAATCTTCCTCCTCAGCGCCTATCAATCCCAGATTTTCCGAACAGGGATTTCAAGAACAAGCCAAGCAAATTCGTCGCACTCTCGATCAATATCGCACTCTCCCGGACTATTATGGCCCGCCTTGGCAACTCCGCCGCACCTTTGAACCCATCCACGCCGAACGAGTTTCTAACTGGTTTTTTACCCAAGGAGGAAGGGGTGCTTTGCGGACCATGGGTTCGCGCTTGCAAAATATCCTGATTACTTCGACAATTATTTCTGTGCTCACCAGCGTCTATGGTAGTCGGGTGCGGACTTTGGTACTGGCCAACAGTCCAGAACGTTTGGGAGAATGGCGCCGGGGTTTGCAAGATTGTTTGGGGATTACTCGCAGCGATTTTGGCCCGGAACGTGGGATTATTATGTTCGAGTCTGCGGAGGCTTTGGCTCAAAAAGCCGATCGCTTGGTGAAAGATGGCAAATTACCGTTAATTGTGATTGATGAAACTGAGGATTTAATTAGTTTGTCAATGCTGCAATTTCCGCTGTGGCTAGCTTTTGCTCCCGATCCGCAAAGTTTGATAGCTGCTAAGGATTTTTGAGATAAAGCCCGGTTTTGACACCACCAATTCTCGCAATTCCGGGCGAATAGAATTCGCGGCTATACAAACAAAGTTCGCCTCCGCGGACTGAATCAATTCAGGGGTGAATTCACCAGAATTGGTTCTTCTTCCTTCTTCCTGAAGCGTTCCCTGAGCGTAGTCGAAGGGCCTTCTTCCTTCTTCCTTCTTCCTTCTGTACAACAAATCTAAAATCAAAACATGGCTAGCTGGATAATTTTAAATGGCGCATTGCTAATTGCAGCTTACCTTCTGGGTTCGATTCCGACTGGGTACGCCTTGGGTAAATGGATGCTGGGAATTGATATTCGAGAGGTTGGTTCTGGTTCCACTGGTGCGACTAATGTGCTGAGGACTTTGGGGAAGTGGCCGGGGTTGGCGGTGTTGCTGGTTGATGTGTTGAAGGGGGTAAGTGCGATCGCCCTTGTTCGCTACATTTATGCTCTCAAGTTTACCCAGCAGTTAGCAACCACCGCAGGTTTAGAAAATACTGAAACAGTCATCCCTTGGATGGCAACTTTAGCAGGTTTATGTGCTGTTTTAGGTCACAGCAAATCTATCTGGCTGGGCTTTACAGGTGGCAAATCTGTCGCTACAAGTTTGGGAGTTTTACTGGGTTTATATTGGCCAGTAGGTTTAGGAACTTTCGGGATTTTTGCGATCGTATTTGCAGTGTCACGAATTGTCTCTTTGAGTTCAATTATGGGTGCAATTAGCGTTGCTGGATTGATGTTTGTTTTAAATCAGCCGCTAGCTTATGTATTGTTTGGAATTGCGGGTGGCGTATTTGTAATTGTGCGGCACCGCAGCAATATTCAGCGGCTATTGAACGGGACAGAACCGAGGATTGGGGAGAAATTGGAAACAGCAGCTAGCGATTGATATCAATTCCAGTTGCACCGACATGATTTTTTACTGTTGACTACTGAATCAGAATCAAACGATCTTAGAGCATTGGAGACTTTACCATGACTCAAGCGATATCCAAGTTAATGATTTTTGATGAATTTCTGGAATGTAAACCAGAAAACGGACGCTATGAATTACATAACGGAGTTATTGTTGAAATGCCAAATCCAACTGGTAAACATTCAGCGATCGCAGGTTTTCAGTCCTTTGAGTTTGGTTTAGAAATTAGGCGCTTACAACTTCCTTACTTTATTCCGAAGGAATGTACAATTAAATTTAGCGACAACTCTGGTTACGATCCAGATGTGATTGTATTAGATAAACAAGCCGTAGCAGCCAATGAGTATCGATGGGAAAGAGAATCAGTTATTACTCAGGTAAATTCGATTAAATTAGTTGTTGAAGTAGTCAGCACCAATTGGCGCGATGATTATGCACACAAAATGATTGATTATGAAGCATTAGGAATTCCTGAATATTGGATTGTAGATTATTTGGGTTTAGGGGGTAGCCGTTATATTGGTGTTCCGAAACAGCCGACTTTATCGGTTTATCAGTTAGTTGATGGTGAGTATCAAATTAAGCTGTTTCGGGGAGATGAAAGGGTTGAATCAGCGGTGTTCTCTGAGTTGAATTTGACCGCCAAGCAAATTTTTAATTGTGGATAATTAGCTCAAGCTAATTAAAGGTTTGCAGGATGGATTGCAACATGAGATGACAATGCACGCTGTAGATATTTACAATAAAAATAATCTGGTTGTAAAATGCGATCGACCTATTAGATTCCTGACAACTTCGGCGAAGTCGGGGCACTGGGTATCGCGCTTAACAAAATCCCCAAAATTTTTCCAATATCTCTCAGGTAATATTCGATCGCATCAATAGACACAATCTGTCCCTCTAACTTCAAAAATCTCCATACAGTACCCGATGTCACAGCTCCATAAATAATCGGAATCTGATTTCCCTC
Source organism: Microcoleus sp. (assembly GCF_041354475.1). Lineage (NCBI taxonomy): Bacteria > Bacillati > Cyanobacteriota > Cyanophyceae > Oscillatoriales > Microcoleaceae > Microcoleus > Microcoleus sp. The sequence continues at coordinate 53,875 of NZ_JBGJZU010000026.1, read as the reverse complement.
TTCCTCATTAAATAATTGAGCGGCTAACATCTCGGCTGCACACTGCCCGAAACCAGCCTTAATATCTTCTTTTTTAGCTAGTCAGACGGGAATCCCCACACTATATCGCTTCGATTAGTGTGGGATGAAAGGCGCGTGAGACGAGGATTCCACCTGTTCACAATCTCAAAGCTACGCTTTGAGCAGTGGGCAGGTGGATGACGAGACGAACAAATGTGCAACAATTATGCTAAGATACTCCTATCTGATATCGCAGAATAATAATCTAGGTTTCAGTCAAAAGGTTTTTTCATGTGACAAGTGGGGCTGGACGTGTTCCTCACTATAAAATGCTGTGGAGGGAAACAATTGGAGTACCTCGAAGGAAGCTCTTGATATCCTTTGCCGGACTCTTGATAAGCCCACATCATACCGCTTCGGTTGATGTTGGGAGTACGTCACGATTTCGCTAGATTCTACTTCTGATATATGGGCAAATAAATCTTGATTTTCCTGGAGAGTTAAGTCGAATTGCTTGACAAGTTCCTTTAGCTTGAATTCGCTGTAAGCCATTTTAAATTCTCTGTGGTTATTTTCCCAATTCTTGAGAACGCAAACAAGCTGCTTTCACTGCTTCGATCAGCGCCGATCGAAAGCCATTACTTTCGAGTTTAGCAATTCCGGCGATCGTTGTGCCACCGGGACTTGTGACTCTATCTTTCAATTCTGCTGGGTGCATTCCTGTTTCTTGTAATAGTTTCGCCGTACCGAATACTGTTTGTAGGGCTAATTGGGAGGCGATCGCCCGTGGCAGACCAGCACACACACCGCCATCTGTCAAGGCTTCGATCAAAATCGCCACATAACCTGGCCCTGAACCCGAAAGTCCTGTAACCGCATCCAGCATATTTTCAGGGACTTCCACCACTTCTCCCACCGCCATAAAAATCCGCTTTACTAATTCTAAATCCGCCGGTTGCACAAGTTTTCCAGGGGCGATCGCGCTCATGCCCGCCCCCACCGTCGCCGGAGTATTGGGCATCACCCGCAGCACTCCCCGCCCTGGGAATGCGGGTTCGAGCTTGCTCAATGGTACTCCCGCCAAAATCGACACTACTAACGCTTCTGACTTAGTATTAGCAGTCTCTCCATTATTTCCCTGTTTGCGATCGTCCGCCACAGCCAATTCCAAAGCAACAGTCTCAAAAACTTGTGGTTTAATCGCCAAAAACAGCACTTCTGTAGCAGCAGCCACCTCTAGATTGCTAGCTGTTGTGCCAATCCCGTATTTCTGAGTCAAAAACTGGCGGCGTTGGAGTTGTGGTTCGCTCACCAATATTTCCGAGGGCAAATAAACTTTTTGTGCAATTAAGCGGGATAAGAGAGCTTCTCCCATGACTCCACCGCCGATCGTACCAAATTTTATCATAATTATTTGTTATTTGTTATTTGTTATTTGTTATTTGTTATTTGTTATTTGTTTTAGATTTTTACTACTGATTGGTTGTTAGATCAATTCTGGTTGTATCGGAATGATTAAACCACAGAGAACACAGAGGACACAGAGAAAGAGAAGAGAGAAATCATAATTCCGATGTCAACGGATTTGATATTACTCATGTTATTGGTCTCCCGCCTTGATGCCGGAGTCAGTAGTTATTAGTTAATAACTACTAACTACTGACTACTAACTACTGACTACTGACTGATGACTACTGAGCCATTTGAGCTTGTTCTGCTGGCCAGACTGTCGGTGCCGGAGCCGCAGTGCGGGGCCGTCCTTGAGCTGGAGGTACTTCGTGAACTACACCAGATTGAGTTCTTACCTGAACGCAGCTAGGTGTAAACAAGAAAATACTTTCGCCAATGCGTTCTTGATGACCGTCAAGGGCGTAAGTACCACCAGCTACAAAGTCTACAGCTCTTTGTGCTTGGTCTGGGTCCATAATCGTCAGATTCAAGACCACAGATTTCCGTTCCTTAAGCGCTCGAATTGCGGCCGGCATCTCTTCAAAAGTGCGCGGCTCCATAACTACCACTTCCGAAACTCCGTTCATAGCTCCAGGCATTCCAATCACGTTATTCATTACTGACCCTACTCCCCCGGTTGGTGTAACAACATCTGTATTTGTCGGTCCTACTACTGCTCTCTCCCGCATTCTGCGATTTTGGCGACGTTCTTCTTCAGCCGCCACTGCTGCTGCGGGATTCGGTTCAGGAGGTTGATAGGCGTTCTGATAGCGCGCCTCCTCCAATTCATCGTACTCGCCATCGTACTCTTCTTCGTTGTTAAAGCCCACAAAATCTTTTAACTTGGAAAAAATGCTCATGATTTATTCTCCATAACGACTTTGCAGCCCCCACTATACTCGCCTTGCGCGTAAGTCACGGGTTGCTGACTAATTGATATTTAACCGATACTTTTTTGCTAACATTTGAAGTTAAGACCAGAGCTGATATCTTTGATGATTTCTGCCTCTGGATCTGGCTGCTACATGAATTCTACCAATCTGGCGAGTTGATTTCGCTGTTTTGGTGAACTAAGTCGGCATTAGCAGACAAGGCTAACTCCAATGGCACGGCGCTGGTAGGAATGTACATCGTAGAGCCTTTGCTTAGCCTCGTTGTTGATGCTTTTAATTTTCCCGACCTTGGCGTATCTTCTTAGTGTTTGAGGATGCAAGCCCAGAAATTCGACCGATGATTCTGAGTGGTACCTATGCCATGAGTCGAATGTTAGCATATATGCGATGTCATCCTCTCCTAGAACCAAATAAGGTTTGTCCTAGCCGTATCATAGTAGCACCGGCTTGAATAGCCAAGTGATAATCTCCTGACATTCCCATCGAGAGTTGCTCCATCTGAATATGGGGCAAATTTTGCTGCTGGATTTGGTCAGCAAGTTGGCGGGTAGTGTTAAAAAATTCTAGGATTTGTGAGTCATCTAATCCGAGGGGAGGTATTGTCATCAAACCTTTAATTTTGAGGTGCTGACATCTGTTGAGTTCGGGAAGGTCTGCCAGTAGTTCGGGGATAGTCCAGCCGTATTTGTCTGGATCGGGCAAAATTTTAACTTGCAAGCAAACTTGGGGAGAGCAGGATAGTTCCCCGGCTAGTCGATCGAGTCTAGTCGCAAGTTTTAAGTTGTCGAGAGAGTGAATCCACTGGAATTGCTCTAAAGCTTTGGCAGCTTTGTTTGCCTGCAAGTGGCCGATCAAGTGCCAATTGATACCGGGCAAATCTTGGAGTTGACTTTGTTTTTCGGCGGTTTCTTGAACCTTACTCTCCCCAAAGTCCCGAATTCCGGCATCGTAGGCTTCCCGAATCGCATCAGTAGATACTTGTTTGGTAACGGCAATTAACCTTACTGAGTCAGGCAATTGTTGGCGAATGGTAGCAATCCGAGAGGCAATAGTCATAAAAAAAACCGATCGGCAATTACCAATTTTTTATTGAAAAGTTCGCTTGTGAACGATCTGCAATTGGTCGTACTCCTTATATTGACCGCTGCGGCGGAGAGTGCGGAGGCGAATTTCGACCATTAGGCGAGCATCGGAACGACTGATGGGTTCAAATCTCAAACCGCCAGGGCCGTTTGTTACTAAAAAAAACAGGCGTTGGGCGTATAGAGTCGTAAATAATTCTTGGCTGTCTTCAACCTGAGACACCCTGAATAGAAGGCCAAAATTGGGATGATTAAGGTAGGTTTCGGTAGTCATTAAAAGCTCACAATCGGACAATTTTAGATTTTAGATTTTAGATTTTAGATTTGAGTTTCGCTCTCAGGTGGGACGGAGGTGGTTGAATGCGGGCTGCAAAGGGCGATCGCGGTAGCCGTACATTAGTCTCCGTAGTGGCTGAGGCTCAATTGCGACTGGCAATTTCCCCAAGTAGAGGCTAGTGCTGAGTCTGTTCCGTGCAGTCCCACCTTTGGGGCTCCACTGTCCGATCGTTCAACTTCGACATCTTTATCTTTATAGCGTAGTCCCCGCCATCCCGTGCCTAGGCAGGGCGGTTTCATTCTCCAAAAAACGAGGGCTTTGTAGGGGTAGTGCCCCCGTGCCTACCCCTTTGTAGGGGTAGTGCCCCCGTGCCTACCCCTTTGTAGGGGTAGTGCCCCCGTGCCATTGGTGTCAACTTAAGGTCAAAGGTAGCCACAGACTGCTGTTTGACTATTAAATCTAGATCCCCCCTAGCCCCCCTTAAGAAGGGGGGGATAAGAGTCCGATCAAAGTCCCCCTTCCCCCATCCCCCCTTGGGGGGGGCAGGGGGGGGTGGGGATTTAGGGGGATCTAGACTTGGCTATGAACGAGAGATACCAAGGCTTTCAGGCTTAAGTTGACACCAATGGCCCCCGTGCCTACCCCTTTGTAGGGGTAGTGCCCCCGTGCCTACCCCCCCACAGACCATTTTCAGTCATTTCAGGCATTGGGGCAACCACGGGGGGATTGCCCCTACAAAGAATGAAACAGCCCTGCGTGCCTAGGGCCTTGACAACGGCTTCTTTTGCTGGCCCGCGCTCTGCTAGTTGGTTCTACGAAACTCGATTCATTTTACCTTTAATGCTGCTATGTTGAGAATTTAGTTGCGCACAATCTTTTTGTGCGGCGGGCGTGTAAATTTTTTCCACAAAGCGATCGCCCAATCCCTCGCTTTGTGGCTTGAATGCGTCGAACGTCTAGTATATATATCCCTAGATAGATGTTCAATTTCAACTGTCCCAGCCCCAAACTAAGCGGGCACTCCAGAGAACTATTAAGCAGGCGATCGCGATCCAGTCTCGGATTTTTAAGTGCAACTGGTGCCATGCTACGCGATGTCGATCGGGACTGGTGAAGCCACGAACTTGCATGGCGCTAGCAATTTGTTCTGCTCGCAAAAGCAAGTTTTCTAACAATCGTTCGGCGATCATCAACCATACTTGAGCAGCGCGTCTCAATCCTAGTTTTTTCCAGTTTATAGCTCTGGTTCGGACCGATCGCACTAAATTTTGAATTTCTTCCAATACTAGGGGAATGAAGCGCAAAGATAAAGTTAAGGTTAAAGCTATTTCTGTCACCGGCCAGTTCAAGCGGCGCAGGGGCTGCATTAAGTTTTCGATCGCAGTGGTAATTTCTTCGCTGGCTGTGGTAAGGAGATAGAGGTTGGTGCTGTAAATTACTGTAAAAAATAAGGTACTAACGTTGATAGCTAAATCTAGGGATTTGCGAGTGATCTTGATCGGGCCTTGCTTGAGTAAAACGTAATTATAATTTGTGGGTTGAGGGAGAGATTTTTGGGTTGGGGATTTGGGCTTTTGGGTTGTAGATTTTGAGTCTAAATTAAAGGGTTCGTACCAGGGTTTTGGTTTAGTGGGTTCGGGGAGGGTTTTCGGCTGCTGGGAAAAGGCTAATTCGTCGGCGGGGAGACGGGGCTGGTGTTCCGATGGGAGTGCATCAGGGGCGATCGTACTCAGGCCAAATACTAACAAGCAGAATAGCAACAACATTCCCATTTGCTGTTTCCACACGCGGAGGGGAATTGCTGCACTTAGTGTCAGGATGATTAACATTCCCACTAGCATCAATCGCCAGATTGGATTGGCGAGTATGGGCGCAATCAGGAATGTCATCAACCAGGCTAGTTTGACTCGCGGGTCGAGGCGGTGGAGCCAAGTTATGGGTTGTTCGAGGTATAGTCCAATGGGAAGCGATCTCAATAAATCCATCTTGTGTTTGTTAGATGTTAGATTTTTTAATTAATTTCAATTTATTTATTTTTTGGTGATTGAATGTTGATTAATTTATTTTTTGTGCAGCATCCCGATTTTGCCTAGGCGAAGCATGACCGCAGATATTTTATTAGTGAGTACCACAGATTTACTGCGGTCATGCTTCGCCCCTACGAATATATTTGCCAAAGTGAGATGCACCCATTTTTTTTAACTTTTGTTCTTTAATAAAAGCTTTGAATTTTAGATGAAGTCTTTGGCTGTAAATCGTAATTAATTATATCATCAAACAGCTTTTTTTTCAATCTAAAATTCAAAATCAACACTATCAAGAATTACTTGACCCGGAGTGCTCTGTTTGTGCTGCTTTGTTCTGATTCACGAACTTTTTTGCCTCTCCAAAGTAACCGCATTGGTGTGCCTGTAAAGCCTAGGTGTTTGCGAAATTGGCTTTCCATGTAGCGGCGATAGTTTTCGGTGAAGCGTTTGGTGTCGTTGACAAATAGGGCGATGGTTGGTGGTTGCGATCGCACTTGAGTGCCGTAATAGATTTTGCCTTGTTTTCCTTGGCGTGTCACGGGGGCGGAGTGCCAGCTTGTGGCTTCTTCTATGACTTCATTAATCACGGCGGTGGTGACGCGGCGTTTGTGTTCGCTGGATGCTTTATCTACTAATTCAATGGTTTTTTCTACTCGCTGTCCTGTCATGGCGCTGACAAAAATCATTTCTGCCCAATCCAGGAAATAAAGTCGAGCTCTGACTTCTTTTTCGTACTCGTAGATGGTATCGGATTCTTTGTCTTCTACGGCATCCCATTTGTTGACGACGATGATGCAGGCTCTACCTTCTTGGCTGATGCGATCGGCTAATTTTTGGTCTTGATCCGTAACACCATCAATGGCATCTATTACTAGCAGCACGACATCCGCGCGACGGATGGCTTTGAAGGCGCGGTTGATCCCGAAGAATTCTGCACCGTATTCGACATTTTTCTTTTTGCGAATGCCGGCCGTGTCGATTAAACGGTAGGTGTTATCGCCACGCTTGACGATGGTGTCGATCGCATCGCGAGTTGTCCCGGAAATTGGGCTGACTATGGCGCGGTTTTCTCCCAGAAATGCGTTTAACAAACTGGATTTGCCGACGTTTGGCCTGCCAATAATTGCTACTTTAGTTTCTTCTACTTCCGGTAATACTTCTGTGGGAAGATAAGTAATTAATTGGTCGAGCAATTCGCCGGTACCGTTGCCGTGGATGCCGGAAATTGGGTAAGGTTCTCCTAGCCCTAATTGCCAAAAATCTGCTGCTTGGGTGAGTCCGGTAGTTTCCGATTCGCATTTGTTGACGGCTAGAATGACGGGGACTTTTTGCAGTCTCAGCCAAGAGGCGATGGCTTCGTCGCCCCCAGTCAGTCCCACTTTTCCGTCAACTACGAAAATTGCTGCACTGGCTTCTGCGAGGGCGGCCATGGCTTGTTCGCGAATCATGGGCAGAAATTCGGTTTCGTCGTCGAATACTAGCCCGCCGGTGTCTACTACTTGATATTCGCGATCGCCCCAGTATGCTGGTCTGTAAGTGCGATCGCGCGTAATTCCCGGTTCGTCGTGGACGATGGCGTCTTGGCTGTTGGCTAGGCGATTGACAATGGTCGATTTGCCGACATTGGGGCGTCCAATAATAGCAACTATAGGTAGAGGCATAAAGGTAGCAGCAATCAGGCTGCTTTGTAATTTTGATGTTTGACCTTTTATTATAGGCTGAATGTGACTGATATGGACAGACTTATTTCTGTATTGGGGTTAGTGGTTTTTGTTGGGCTGTCCTATGCCTTTTCAGTCGATCGGCGTGCAGTTAAGTGGCCGCCGATACTGTGGGGAATTGCTTTACAGCTAATTTTCGCTATTTTGATTCTCAAAACTGCTCCGGGTTTGGCGCTATTTAAATTTTTGGGAGATTTAGTCACCCAGTTTCTCAATTTTTCTGATGCCGGGGCTAAGTTTGTCTTCGGTGACAATTTTGCCGAACATTTTATCGCTTTTAAAGTTCTCCCAACAATTATCTTTTTCTCTTCGTTTATTAGTCTACTTTATCATTACGGAATTTTGCAGCGAGTGGTGCAGGTGGTGGCTTGGGGGATGATGAAAACCATGAAAACTTCCGGTGCAGAAACCCTTTCTTGTGCTGCGAATATCTTTATCGGACAAACGGAAGCTCCTCTGTTAATTAAACCCTATTTGGCGACCATGACTCTCTCGGAACTTCATGCTGTAATGACTGGTGGTTTTGCGACGATTGCGGGGGGAGTAATGGCGGCTTATATTTCTTTTGGAGTGGCTGCGGAACATTTAATTGCCGCTTCGGTAATGTCCGCACCAGCGGCTTTGGCTATTTCTAAATTGCTGTACCCGGAAACGGAAAAATCCCTGACTGCTGGGGTGGTTGAGGTGAAGGTGGAACAGGTTTATGCAAATGCGGTGGATGCGGCGGCTTCTGGTGCTAGTGATGGGTTGAAATTGGCGGCTAATGTGGCGGCGATGCTGATTGGTTTTTTGGGTTTGTTGGCTTTTTTTAATGCCGTTTTGGGTTGGTTTGGAGGGTTGATTAGTTTGCCTCAATTATCGCTGGAATGGATTTTTTCTTATTTAATGGCTCCCGTTGCTTGGCTGATGGGGGTGCCTTGGGCGGATTGTGGCAAGGTGGGGATGATTTTGGGTAAAAAGACGATTTTAAATGAGTTTATTGCTTATTTGGATTTGATGGATTTGGTGAAACAAAAGGCGATTTCGGAACGATCGCAAATTATTACAATTTATGCTTTGTGCGGTTTTTCTAATATTGGGTCGATTGGGATTCAGATTGGGGGGATTGGGGCGATGGTTCCTCAGCGAAAGGGCGATTTGGCTCAGTTGGCTGTCAGGGCGATGATTGCTGGTTCTGTGGCTTGTTTCATGACTGCTTGTATTGCGGGAATGCTGCTGTAAGGGCCATAGGTTGAGCATTTTCTTGGTTGCTCATGGGTTTCTGTGCTCATGGGCACAAATTTTTCCTTTTCCTTCCAGGTCCTCACCACCTAAAAGATTGGTATATTAAATAAAAATTAAATAATCCAAAACTTTCTTTAATTTATGGTATTTACTTAAGAGTTTTAGAGGCTAGACATCAAATTGTAGCGATCGGCTATGATGGTAAATAGTCAGAATTTTTATCTGTAACACCAATTTTTTATGAGGCCCCGTAGAATCCGATCCCCCCTAATAAAGAGGGCGGGCACGGGGGCACCGCCCCTACTAAGGGGGGGGACAAGATTCCGATCGACAGTCCCCCTTATTAAGGGGGATTTAGGGGGATCGAAATATATGCAACGACCCATTAAATTGGTATAACACTATAGGTCAAGGGAAAGCTAAATTTTCCTCAAAGCTCAACAACACAGTAGGTGGTGTACTATGGCTGTTCTGCAACTAGATGATGGTACGATATACAGGGAAATTGGGGCGATCGCGAACAAACTAGCTGGTTTAAACATTCAGATAGACCGTCTGGCGATCGACAAAACTCCTGCGATTCAAGAACTGCTAGTCCAAGACCTGCTCAATGTAACAGAAAAACAGCAGATACTCGCAGCATTGAAAAGCGAATTTGAAATGTTCAAATTCACAGGTGGATGTCAGTGGTGTGACTTAAAAGTGCTGCACCCTGGTTCGCCACAGATTTACGGGCTGATGACTCAAAGCTATCGTACTCATACCCACGCCGATGCAGAAGTCATTCATGTTTTGGCCGGCGAATGTGTGTTTGGGTTTGTATATCCTAACGGTTCTGAGGTGCAATTATTGTTGGAATCACAGGAATATATTCAAGTTCCTCCCAACACCGAACATTGGTTTTATCTCACGGCGTCGCTGTACTTGAAAGCGGTGCAGTATTACACCACGGCTCAAGGGTGGGTGCCTCAATATACGAAAAGGCAATTGAAAATCAAGAACTGAATGTACGAAAAAATTGACCATACAGTTCCTGGTAGGGGCGGGTTTTACGAATAATATAGGTAAAAAAAAAACCATATCAATCAACCCGCCCCCGCCTCTCTCCCTCTGTGTCCTCTGTGTCCTCTGTGGTTAAATCATTCTGATACAACCGGAATTGATATTACGAATAATATAGGTAAAAAAAAACCAGCTTAATCAACCCGCCCCCGCTAAATGAATGTACGAAAAACTGAACCATACAGTTCCAGGTAGGGGCGGGTTTTACGAATAATATAGGTAAAAAACAAACAAACTTAATCAACCCGCCCCCGCCCCACGAAAAAATCAACCATAAAATTCCTGGTAGGGGCGGGTTTTACGAATAATATAGGTAAAAAACAAACAAACTTAATCAACCCGCCCCCGCCCCACGAAAAACTGAACCATACAGTTCCAGGTAGGGGCGGGTTTTACAAATAATATAGGTAAAAAACAAACAAACTTAATCAACCCGCCCCCACTCAATGTATATCTTTCAAAAGATGCGATTAATTGGGATGATCGATCGGGTGGGGTTCGGCGGTTTGATGTCGATGGTGTGTGGGTAGGGCAGATTCGGCGTAAAACCCGCCCCCACATTAGATCCTAGGTGGAGACATGATGTATCCATCAAAAAAACTTAACATTGCTGGAACAAGATTGCTAGATTTGGTGTCAAGACGGGCTATAATCGTTTTGCGTTTTGAAGACCTTAGTTAATTCCTGCCTCGGTTGCCACCACTCCTATGTCAACGACAGTCAACACAGAATCCACAGCCGTTAATTTTAACCAACAGGGAGAAACCTATTTATCCCAAGGGAAATTGGAAGAAGCCATCGCCTCCTGCGAGCAAGCTTTGAAGATTCACCCCAATTTTGCACCGGCTTACAAGACTTTGGGCAACGCGCTACAGGCTCAAGGCCGCATCGAAGAGGCACGACACTGGTACGCCAAGGCGATTGAAATTGAACCGAATTTTGCCGAGGTTTACGCCAATTTGGGTAGCATTTGTGCTCAGCAACAAAAGTGGCAGGAGGCGATCGCATTTTATCAAAAGGCCCTCGCGATTAAGCCGAATTTCGCAGGAGTATACCGGAATTTAGCAAAAGTATTTGGGGAAGTTGGTAAGCCGGCGGAAGCTCAGGAATGCTGGTATCGGGCATTTTCTTTGGAACCAGAAAAGGCGAAACCGTCGGAACATTTGAGCATGGGCGATGCTTTTTTTCGCCAGGAAAAGTTGCCGGAGGCGATCGCCTGTTACGATCGGGCAATTAAGTTGGACCCGAATTTGGCGACGGCTTACCAAAGTTTGGGTGAGGCGCTGAAAAAACAAGGCAAGTTGGAGGAAGCGACTGTATATTATCGTAGGGCGATCGAGTTGAACGCTGCTCATGCGAGAAATGGTAGCGAGGGAGAGCAGACTTTGGCTGGGGCAAATGGGACAAATGGTGCTGTTAAGTCGCCACAAGTTCAGCCACAAATACCGCCACAAGTTCAACAACCACAGGTTCCACAACAAATACCTGAACAAATATTGCGAAAACTACCGAAAGAAATATTGCAACAAATACCTGAGCAAATTAAACAACAAATTAAACAACAGGTTCAGCCACCTGTGAATGGGGGAATTAGTACCGAAGACCCAGAGGCATATAAAATACTGGCTGAGGGCTATTTTGCTCAGGGGAAATTGGAACAGGCAATTTCGGCTTGCAAAAAAGCGCTACAAATTAAGCCGGATGCGCCTCTATATAAAATGTTGGGTAATGCCTTGCAAGCTGGTGGCAAAATAGATGATGCTAAAACTTGCTATGTTAAGGCAATAGAAATTAATCCGAATTTTGCGGAAGCTTATGCTAATTATGGTAGCATTTGTGCCCAGCAGGAACAGTGGCAACAAGCGGTTTCGGCCTACGAAAAGGCGATCGCCCTGAAGCCAGATTTTGCCGGTGCTTTCCGCAATTTTGCCAAGCTGTTGACGCAGTTAGGGAAGTCGGAGGAGGCGGCCGAGTGTTCGTATCGAGCTTTTGCGATCGATCCTAAGTCTGGCACCGCTGAGGATTTGGAAAATTTAGCCAAAACTTTGATCGAGCAAGGTAAGGTAAATCAAGGAATAGATTGTTACCGGCGCGCTGTTGAGTTGAACCCAAATGCTGGTGCTGCTTATCACGAATTGGGGGAAATTCTCAAGGGTCAAGAACAGTGGGAAGCGGCGGTAGATGCTTACAGCAATGCTATTAGAAGTAATCCCGGACTTTCTTGGTCTCACAACAATTTAGCTGAGTGTTTGGTGAAGTTGGAACGGTGGGATGAGTCTGTTGATGCTTACCGGAAGGCGATCGAATTAAATCCTGATTTTAGCTGGTCTCATAACAATTTAGCGGATGTGTTGCTGAAGTTGGAACGGTGGGATGAGGCGGTAGAAGCATACAGGAAAGCAACGGAGTTAAATCCTGATTTTAGTTGGTCTCACAATTATTTGGCCGATGCGCTGATTAAATTGGAACGTTGGGATGAGGCGATTGCTGCTTACCGAAGGTCGATCGAATTTAATCCTGACCATTTTTGGGCGCACAACAATTTAGCCGAAGCTTTGGTGAAATTGGAACGCTGGGATGAGGCTGTGGCTGCGTATCAGCGGGCTAATGAACTGAATCCGAGTTTTTTCTGGTCCCACAGCAAGTTGGGTGATGTGCTGTTGGAAATGGAACGGTGGGAGGATGCGATCGCAGTTTATCGTCGCGCGGCGGAGTTGAATCGCGATTTTGCGTGGACTTATTACAACATGGGGACGGCTTTTGAGAAGTTGGAACGGTGGGATGAGTCGATCGTTGCTTATCGCTGTGCTGCGGAAATTCAGCCGGATTTGCCGTGGATTTCGCAGAAGTTGGCTGATGCTTTGAGGATGCGATCGCAGTGGGATTTGCAGGATGCGATGGGTTTGTATCGAAGGGCGATCGCAGAGAATCCTGATGATGTGCAACTTTATCATAAGGCTTTGGAGATTGCGCCGAATGATGCGGGGCTGTATGTGGAGTTGGCGAATGCTTTGGTGCGGCAGAATTGGGTTGATGGGGCGATCGTCTTTTATCAGATGGCGTTGCAGGTTAACCCCGAATGCGGTGAAGCACAATTGCAGTTGGGGATGCTTTTCGCGCAAAAGAATGATACCGATCGGGCGATAAACTGTTACCGCCGCGCTATTGAGGTTCAACCAAATCAGTATAAACCTTACCAATTGTTAGGGGATGCTTTGAGTGCAAAAGGTCAGCGTGAGGAAGCAATGAACTGTTACCGTCGCGCGATCGAGTTAAAACCTGATGACCCTTATATCCAGAACAATTTAGCGGATATGCTCAGGCATCAAGGAGATTTGGAGGGGGCGATCGCTTGTTACCGCCGCGCCATTGAATTAAAACCTGATTTCTCTTGGTTCCACTATAATTTAGGCGAAGTTTTGACTAAGAAAGGGCAAATTGATGAAGCGAGTTCTTGTTACCGTCACGCCTTAGAGTTGGAACCCAAGATTTTCTAATTTTATGTGCAATTGAGCCTGTATTTTATAAGTTTGTGCAGGCTCAAACCTCCCAGTTACCACTAGAAGCAATCAAATCAATTGATAGAGAGTAGAGGAATTACCATGAACCCTGAAGAAGCTCAGTCCTTAGAAGCAGCCATTCAAAAGACTTTATCCACTCATGCTAAAAGCGATAAAAGTTATCTATGGATGGCATATCAAGTAATCTTTGAACGCGAAGCCGATCCAGAGGGAATAGCTATGTTTTTAAACCAGCTAAAAGAAGGATGGACTAGACCTACTTTAATTGCAAAGATGATTGAGTCTAATGAATTTCAACACCGCTTACCAGCAGGCACGCAGAGCTTTGCAAGTACAGAAAGTCAAGTATTAATCGAACTGGAAAATTTTAAAATCTATGCCATGACTAATGACACTGCCGTTGGTCAAACAATTATTAGTACCAGAAGCTATGAACCTCATGTGACTGATGCTATTGTTAAACACTTAAAATCCGGCGATGTTTTTCTCGATCTGGGAGCTAACATAGGCTATTTCACTCTCCTAGCAGCAAGCATTGTTAAAAATGAGGGGAAAGTAATATCTTTTGAACCCAACCAATACAATAGACAACTGCTATATGCAAGTATCGTTGAAAATCAGTTTAAGAATATTACAGTTTATCCCTTTGCAGTTTCAGATTCTCAACAAATTTTCAGATTAATGACATCAGGATCTAATGGTTGGGTAGTCGAGTTATCAGAGGAATCTGTAAATTATCAATTAGTGCAATCAGTGGTACTGGATGAATTGCTGCAATCAGAAAAAGAAATTAATGTAATTAAAATGGATATAGAAGGGCATGAACCTATTGCGCTGCGCGGCATGGAGAGGATAATCAATAAACACCGACCTATTATTTTTACTGAGTTTCATCCCTATGCTGTCGGTGAAGGGTATTTAAAACAACTGACACAGTATAATTATCGCTTGTTTATCATTGAAGAAGTCGGAAAAATTACGGAAGCTCCTGACACGACATTTGTGATGGATTTCTGGCAAAGACTAGCCGAAAAGGTTAATTTTGACAGAATACATCTTGACCTGATGGCTTTGCCTTCGTAACCATAAATTAGAGATATTCAAGCAAGTAGCGATCGCAAACTAGCCTGTATTTTCCAGGTTGATGCTTAAAAAAGTCCATTAAAATACACTCATACCTATCAAAAGAACCATCATGAACCCCGAAGCAGCAAAGCATCTGGAAGCAGCCATTCAAAAAACTTTATCTACTCATGTCAAAAGCGACAAAAGCTATCTATGGATGGCTTATTGGGTCATATTTGAACGGGAAGCCGATCCAGATGGGTTAAAAGTGTGGTTAGACCAGATCGAAAGTGGTGTGAGTCGAAGTACCGCAATACAAAGAATGATGCAGTCAATTGAATTTCAGGAGCGTCATCCTTCTGGTACGCAGTTCCTTCCCGGTACGGCAGGGAGAGTATTAGTTGAGTTGCCTGAGTTTAAAATTTATGCAATGACTAATGATTCGGCTGTAGGACAAACAATTATTACTACCAAAAATTATGAACCTCATGTTACAGATGCTATTGTCAAACATTTAAAACCAGGCGATGTTTTTCTCGATATCGGAGCTAACATCGGTTATTTTACTCTGCTAGCAGCCAGCATTGTTCAAGATGGCGGCAAAGTCATATCCTTTGAACCAAATCCACAGAATTTACAACTACTCTATTCAAGTATAGTTGAAAACCCTTTTGATAATATTACAATCTATCCGTTTGCAGCTTCAAATTTTAGGCAGATTCTCACCTTGGCAACAGGTGGCTCAAACGGTACTGTTTCTGATGCTTCCTTATTTCAGGGAGAAAATTGTTACTTTGTACCCTCAATGGTAGTTGATGAATTGCTTCAAAATGAACAAGAAATTAACGTAATTAAAATGGATATCGAAGGACATGAACCTTCTGCAATTCGTGGTATGGATCTGCTTATTAGGAAACATAAGCCAATTATTTTTACAGAATTTCATCCTTGGTGCATTCGTTTTTATAATAAAACTGAACCCCAAGAATATTTGGAACAACTCACACAATATGGTTATCGGTTATTTATTATTGAAAGAGTAGAAGAAGGAGGAAAAATTACGGAAGCTCCTGACACTAAATTCGTAATAAATTTCTGGGAAGAATTCGCAGAAAAAGTGAATTTTGACAGAATACACCTTGACCTAATGGCTCTGCCTTTGTAACTACGTTGTCAATTTTCTACATTTACTTGCTCAATAAGTTATATAGCCTTTATCAAAAAGGTGAGGTACGATTTTTGACCTATAAAGCTTGATAATACAGGGTTTCAGCGTACCTCATTTATCTGAGAACCGCTATACTGAAAACATTTTTTGCTGATGTAGATATGGCAAAATACTCACGCAATGTGAGTATTTTGCCGTTAAAGCTTTGAGCGATCTAGTTCCACCTGAGCTTGCAAGGCTGCTTGCTTCCAAGCTTGAGCCTGGGATTCAAAACAGCTTTTTTCTTCTATTGTCCTTGTAATATATTCAAGGCGACTTTTTATTTTTTTTCCCACCGCCTGCGGACTCAATAAAGACCTAATCTCGGAGGCTGCTCTCGCTCCTACTTGTTTTGCTTGCGAATAATTCTGAAACACATACTGCATTAAGGAACCAGCATGATCGATATCTGGTTCCGCCCAGATACTTCCTTTTGGATAAAGCCCATAATCTTCAGTTGTTTTCACCAGTTCATACTTCACTGGAAAACTATTGCCAACATTCATAAATTCGATATTAGACGAGTAGGCCGTGGCGATAGTCGGTTTGCCGTAGTACATCGCTTCCGCCATCGTCAAACCAAACCCTTCAGCCCGATGTAGCGACACATAGCAGTTACAATTGTCAACTAAGGCGTGGAGTTCTTCTTTCTTTAAATCCCCTTCTATAAACTGAATAGATGGCCAATCCTCTGCTTGGGCTTTTAGTTGTGCTTGCAGATGGAGAAACAGTGGATGGGGTCGATACTTAACGATCAGTAACACATCATCATTAGACTTCCCAAAAGCTCGTTTAAATGCCTCAATAGTAGCCAAGGGATTTTTTCGTTCAAAGCCGCTCCCAATGTCAAACATAAACAGAAAAATAAACTTGTCTTCGGGTAATCCCAAAACTTCTCTGCCCAATGAATTTGGCGGGATAGAAATGCTAGGTGGTAGCTTAAGAACAGGAATAGGCGATACTTCTGCTATGGCTTCAGCCGTGTAATTACTGTAAGTCCAAACCTCATCAAATATATCAAAGGCAAACCGCCCAAAATCAGGAAACTTTGGCAATTCCCATGCCCAGAATCCAATGTTATACCGATTTTTAAAATATGCAGGATTAATTAAATCCAGTAATGATTTGTGAGGGTTTGTATGGATGAGGTTGATGGGATATGGGTTATCTTCAGAGAAATTTGTGTAACTAGAATCTAAGTTTCGCTGCGTATCTTCCCTCAGATCCTTGATTGCGAAGGGGATGTCTGCTGCTTCTATGGCTCGGAGAGTACCCCTGACGCCACCTCCGAGTCCAAATTCCCCTGTCACATGACCGACAACATTGATTCCAAAAGAATAATTTAGTCCTTCACTTATCATAGCCAGTTTTAATCTACCTCTAACATTTTTACTATTCTGGAAACCGGATCAATTCTACTACTTAATCGAACCTAGCCTTTGACACCGCTCTAGTTCCGTTTGAATTTGCAGTGCTGTTTGCCTCCATACTTGGACTTGGGATTGATATAAACCTGTTTCTGTTTGAATCTTACGGAGGCGACTCGATCGTGTAGGATGATTTATCCTGCTCATAATGTCTTCCAGACGAATTTTAATTTTGCTACCAACAGTTTGTGGACTCAGCAAAGACCTAATTTCACTGGCTGCTCTAGCTCCTACTTGCTCTGCTTCCTGATAGTTGTCAAAGACATACTGCATTAAGGATGCCGCATGATCTAAATCGGGTTCAGCCCAGACATTTCCTTTAAAATAGGGCCCATCGTCTTCAATAATTGTCACCATATCGTATTTCACCAAAAAACTATTACCGACATTCATAAAT
This sequence comes from Microcoleus sp., assembly GCF_041354475.1. Classification (NCBI taxonomy): domain Bacteria; kingdom Bacillati; phylum Cyanobacteriota; class Cyanophyceae; order Oscillatoriales; family Microcoleaceae; genus Microcoleus; species Microcoleus sp. The sequence goes on along the minus strand of NZ_JBGJZU010000026.1, from coordinate 36,523 downwards.
TCCATATTAGCCGAGTGAGCAGTGGCAATTACTGGTTTGCCATAAAACATCGCTTCCGCCATCGTCAGGCCAAACCCTTCCGCGCGATGCAATGAAACATAGCAGTTACAATTGTCAATTAAGGCATGAAGCTCTTCTTTATGCAAATGCTCTTCTATAAATTGAATTGACGACCAACCCTCTGTGTGCGACAAAATTTGCTCTTGCAGTTCAGGATGAAACTTCCCATTAGAAGACTTGATCAGGAGTAAGACATCCTTGTTTGATTTCCCAAAAGCTCGTTTAAATGCTTCGATTGTGCCTAGAGGATTTTTACGACTCAGCCGACTATGATAGTCGAATAAAAACAGAAAAATAAACTTGTCTTTCGGCAAGCCTAAAGCTTCTCTACCCAAGGAAGTATCGGGAAGATAAATGCTGTGTGGAACCTTGACCACGGGAATAGGCGATACCGCAGAAATGGCTTCAGCAGAGTAATTGCTGGGAGTCCATATTTCATCAAATGAATAAAAAGCATATAGCCAACCAGGGGGAAACAATGGCAATTCCCAAGCCCAATAACCAATATTGTATCGCCCTTGAAAATAATCTGAACCTAAACTTTCCATTACTCCGCCTATAGGTGGCGTATGAACGAGGTTGATAGCATAGGGTTGCTCGTCAGAGAAATTAGTGTAGGTAGAATCGAGATTTCTGTGCCAATCTACTTTAATATCCCTGATGGTAAAGGGAATGCCTACGGCTTCGAGTCCTCTCAGAGTGCCTCTCATGCCTTCTCCAATGCCAAATTCGCCACTAGCGTGACCTGCAACATTGATGCCAAAATTAGAATTTTGTGTTTTCTGCAACATAGCGAATTTTGTACTTTTTTACTAATGATGATGAAACTGAAAGTGTTTTAGTTCTGTTTGCATTTGTAATGCTGTCTGCCTCCAAGCTTGGGCTTGACGAGCTAATAAATCTCTTTCTGCCTGAAGCTCATGGAACCGATTTGATAATTGGGATTGATTGAGGTTTGCCATGATGAATTCCAGGCGATTTTTGATTTTTACACCTACGGTTTTAGGGCTTAATAAAGACCGAATTTCTTGAGATGCTATTTTTCCTACTTTCTGAGCTTCCTGATAATTTTCAAATACAGACTTCATTAGAGACGCAGCATGATCTATATCAGGTTCCGCCCAGACGCTACCTTTCGGGTAAGCTCCATAATCTTCAGTTGTTGTCACCAGTTCGTATTTAACCGGAAAACTATTGCCAACATTCATAAATTCCATATTTGATGAATAGGCGGTGGCGATTACTGGTTTGCCGTAGTACATCGCTTCCGACATTGTTAAACCGAAGCCTTCAGCCCGATGCAGAGATACATAACAATCACAACTATTAACCAAAGCATGAATCTCTGCTTTTTGCAAATGTCCGTCTATAAACTGAAGGGATGACCAACCTTCAGCCAAATCAATTAATTCCTGTCGCCGTTGCGGAAAAAGATGAGCATTGGCAAACTTGAGCACGAGCAAAACATCTTGATTTGATTTACCAAAAGCTCGTTTAAATGCCTCAACAGTGGCAAAGGGATTTTTCCGTTCAAAGGAACTGCCAAAGTCAAACATGAATAGAAAAATAAACTTATCTTTAGGTAAATTGAGGTTTTCTCTGGTTAATAGTGGTTGGGGGAAGGCAAGGCTCACAGGAATTTTGAGTACAGGAACTTGGGAGACAGCGGAAAATGCTTCTGCACAAAAATTACTGGTAGTCCAAATTTCATCAAATAAATCAAATGCCCATTGCCATTCACTCGGAAATACTGGCAATTCCCATAACCAGACACCTATATTGTATTTGCCTTTGAAATATTCAGAACCAATACCGGGAAAGTATCCAGCTAAAATCTGTTCAACCCAATTCGGGTTGGTTTGGACTATATTGATTGGATAGGGATTATCGTTGGAAAAGTTTTGATAACTGGTATCGGAGTTGGGTTGCCCACCCACCTTTAAATCGGTGATAGCAAAGGGAATTTTAGCTGCTTCCATTGCTCGGAGAGTGCCTCTAGCTGCTTCGCCTAGCCCAAAATCACCAGTTATATGACCTGCTAAATTTACACCCAAAGAATTATTTACTTGATGATTTAACATTCGTCTTGTTTTTTGCTTTCTCAATGTTTATGAATAGGCTTTCACACTATTTAATTTCTACCCAATTAAGTTTAATTTTGGGTTGATTAGGTATTTGGTAGAAGAGTGACTAATTTATTAAAAATTAGCCTTTTGGGTCTCCACCATCATTTTTACTACATCGTGCATTTTATATTTGGCCTGCCAACCTAACTTTTCGTTCGCCTTAGCAGGGTTGCCTTTGCCCAGTGCAATTTCTGTCGGTCTGTACAAACTGGTATCTATGACTGTATGTTCCTCCCAGTCTAATCCCAAAGTGGCAAAGGATTGAGCAACAAATTCTTTTAAGGCATGGCTCTCCCCAGTAGCAATTACATAATCATCGGGTTCTGACTGCTGCAACATCAGATACATTGCTTCCACGTATTCGGGTGCCCAACCCCAGTCCCGCTGTACAGAAATATTACCCAATTGCAGCTTTTCTGGACTACCCGCCGCAATCCGGCAAGCTACTGATACAATTTTTTGGGTCACAAACCTGGCTGGTCTCAGAGGAGATTCGTGATTAAATAGGATACCAGAACAAGCAAACAAATCGTAGGCTTCTCGATAGTTGGCGACTTCCCAAAATGCTGTTGCTTTGGCAACTGCATAGGGACTTCTGGGGTGAAAGGAGGTGCTTTCGTCGGCGGCTTTGCCTCCGGTGTCGCCGAAACACTCACTAGAGCTGGCATTATATAATTTAATCTTGCCCCCTGTAAACCGAATTGCCTCTAGGAGATTCAGTGTCCCGGTGGCAATGCTTTCTAGGGTTTCCACTGGTTGCTCGAAGGACAGTCCCACGGAAGTCTGACCTGCTAAATTGTACACCTCATCTGGCTGGATTTTGGCAAGCACTTGCAAAACGCTGCGAAAGTCATTGAGGGACATGGATTCTAGCTTTACTGAGTCGCGGATGCCTAAGCGGGTGAGGTTGTTGAAGGTTGACATTTGGGCATCTCGCGATGTGCCACAGACTGAGTAGCCTTTTTCGAGGAGCAATTTCGCTAAATAAGCTCCGTCTTGGCCGGATATACCACAAATTACTGCTTTTTTCATAGAATTGCCTCTAAAAACTCTCTGATGACTGCCGCCTGTTTGGTGCTTGCTCAGTTTAGTACATATGCAGGCACACTGAAGCCAGATTTTGGTAGTTGACTTGACATTTGGATCAAGTGTTCCCTAGTATATTTGACGATGCGTAAATTTGTTTCAAGTCAGGAACTTTGCTAAACTGCGTATAGTCTGGTATCGTGTACAAAGTGTGAAATTTTAAACTATCTATACTTTATAGATTTTATCAAGTCAAGATAGTATTAAATTTTTATTAATTCCCTAAGCTTAGGTTGTAGGCTGGGATTTAATTAAACCTAAAAGACAGCCCAAGTCAAACTGAAAATATAACTAACATTAAAAAAAAATTAAGTGAAATGAATAAAAATGAAACTGCGACGCTCTATTTGAGTAATGGAAATCAATTTTTAGAAGAAGGTAATTTGGAGGAGGCGATCGCCGCCTACCGTCTTGCCATTGAGCTAAATCCTGACTACTCTTGGTCTCACCACAATTTAGGGGAAGCTTTAGCAAAAGTATGTCAATTTGAAGCAGCGATCGCAGCTTTTCGTCGCGCCATAGAACTTAACCCGGATTTTTCTTGGAGTTACCATCACTTAGGGGATGCCCTAGCTCAACAGGAACAGTGGGAAGAATCGGTTATAGCCTTCCGTAAGGCGATCGAACTTAATCCCCAACATTTTGGGACTTACGTGGGGCTAGGTAATTGTTTAGCAAAAATGGATCAGTTGGATGAGGCGATCGCGGCTTACCGGCGCGCCAGTGAACTTGAGCCAGAGGCCGATTGGATTCAGTATAGACTTGGGGAATTGCTGCAACAGCGAACTCAGTTGGATTTGGAAGGGGCGATCGCTTCTTACCGTCGAGCAATTGAGTTAAATCCTGATGACGTGAAAGCTTGTCGCAAGCTCTTAGAGATTCAGCAAGCGATTAAATTAAACCCTGATGATGAGAGGACGTCGCCAAGTTTAGCAGAAACGTTGCAAAAGCCAATGGAGTTAGATTTAAAAGAGGCTGTAGCAGCTTATCATTATGCTATTAAATTCGCCCCCGATCAGGTAGATCCTTACAACAGATTAGGAGAACTTCTTGTTAAACGAGGATACTTAGAAGATGCCATATCTTTATGGCGAAACTCTTTGGGGGTATGTCCTATACTAAATAGAGAAAATACATTTTTGAATACACTGGAAGGAATAAATACATGGCAGATTAAGCCTGAAGAAATTACGTTAATTTCTGGTGAATTAACAGATTCATCTAAAGGCCAACAGTTAGTTAGTAAGTCGGGCAATCAGGGACAAATTGGCTACGGTCCTTTTATAACTAACTTGCCAGATGGTTTATATAAGATAAACATAGACTTTGATTGGTTAATTGAGGAAAATTTAACTGATACCGTTCGAGAAGCTGAAGGTGGATTTAAATATGATTTGACGGTCACTAGAGCGAGTGTAAGAGGTGAGGTAATTTATCATGACATAGTTTCTAATGCCTATAAGGAGCATACATTTTTTATAGATTTGCTGAATGCCAAAGATTTAGAAATAAGGTTTATAGCAACGGGTTTAGGGTTTGCTATAAACTTGATAAAAATAACCCAAGTATATCACCCTAGCAACAACAGTTATGGTGTTCAGTATTACCAAGACTTAGGTAATAGCCTTAAACAGCCTGGCAAAATTGATCGTGCTATACTAGCGCTCCATCGTGCTTCTCAATTAAAGCAGCAAAATACCACCATAGTTGACCAGGAAGAATGTAACTCTCTAACGTATGCCAGAAAGCCTCGCGTTTATGACTGTTTTACCTTTTTTAACGAAATAGATATTCTAAAAATTAGAATAGAGGAATTAAAGGATGTCGTAGACAAATTTATTTTGGTGGAAGCAACAAAAACTTATAGTGGACAACCAAAGCCTTTATACTATAAAGAGTTTATTCATGAGTTTGCTGAATATCAAGATCGCATAATTCACTATGTTGTCGATGATATGCCAGAAGTCCAAAATAACGATCGATGGCCTCTTGAAATTTATCAAAGGGACTGCATTGGCTTGGCTTTGATAGAACTGGAATGTCAGGATGAAGATATCATTTTAATTAGTGATGTTGATGAAATTCCCAGAAAACAAAAAATAGAAGAAGTAGCCGAATTACTTTTGAGCAATGAATTTGTAATCTTTGTTCACGACATCTATTATCACAATGTTGACAATTTAGGTAGTGAGTGGTGGTGTGGGACAGTAGCTTGTAAGTACAAAGACTTGTTAGGACGAACACCTAATCAAATAAGACGATCTGATGCGGGTATGTGTGCTGAAAATGTTAAAGCAGCATATATAAACGAAAATAAAAAATTTGAACATCCCTACCTATTTAAGGGGGGATGGCATTTTACTTGGTTTGGGAGTCAAAAATCTCATACATATAAAGTTCAAAGTTTTGCACATTCAGAAGCAGACCATTCAGAAGCACAAGGAATAAAAAGATTAAAGTATGATGTTTGCAGACAATCCTTAGAGGATTTATTTTGTGGAGATCATTCTTATGATATTGAAAATATAAACTCTAAAGACATTCCTCAATATCTTAGAGAAAATGCCGATAAGTATAGACATTTTTTTACTGCCAAGCCAACGCCAGTTAAGCAAATGTTAACTGAACTTGAAGAGGCTAAATCCGAAGACAAAAAAAGAGATATTTGGCGGCAGCTAAATTCAGAGTTAACTAAAGTTAATGATTTAGAATGGGCTATATATCAATGGCGAAAAGCTGTAGAAATTACTCCAGAATTCAATAAAGAAAGCTGTTTTTTAAGTAAGCTGCAAGGAATAAATACATGGCACATTTCACCCGAAACAATCAATCTGATTTCTGGCACATTAGTAGCTAGTCCTCAAGGTAAGCAATTGATAAGTGCGCCCGGAAACTATGCAGAAGTTGGCTATAGTCCTGGCATAAATCTACCTGATGGTTTATATCGTATCAAAATCGACTTTAGTTGGCTAGAAGATTCTCTTAAATTAGCGAATCAAAATGACCAAAAAGTAGGGTTTAATCTTGAATTTACCATTAATCAAGGTTGGGTAATTTATCAACATGAAATTCATCGGTTGCAAGAACCACTTGAGTTATTTATAGATTTAATTAATGCACAAGATTTCTCCGTTCGCTATTGGGGTAAAGGCATAGGTTTTGCCATTAATTTTGTTGCAATAAGTTTGTTGGTTGAACATGGGAACGATCGAGATGTCAGTTACTACATAAGCTTGGCAAAACATCTTCAAAAAAAAGGTGAAACTGATGCTTGTCGTGCCTACAAAAAAGCCGTAGGATTAAACTTAGAACGGTATTTAGCTGAAACCATTGCCAACAATCAACAACAATCAAATTATCTAGACATTTATGATAAAATTTGGCAAACATTTAACCAGATAACTCCTTTAGAACAACAACAACTGGATTATCCAACAAAAATAAATCAAGATAAAGTATATAAATATTTTAGTCAGACTAATTACAGGGTAATGGTTTTAGATCTCTTAACTAAGCCAGATATTGAATATTTGGAAGCTATTGGAGTTAATTTAGGCAACTTGATGGTGAATAGGGAAGATAAGTTTGAGTGGGAACAACTATACATCAAAAGTTTTCAAGAATCGTCTCACGATTTGCTAGGAAAAATTATCCTACAACCTGAGTGCTATCAACAAAGCTTAGTAGAAACTGGTTATATGTATGCTGTTTGTCCATTTAGTGGGAAGATTTTGCGTTCTAACCAGTCATTTGTAATCAATCATGCACAGAATCCTGTAAAAGAAAGAGGGCATGATTTACAAGGTTTTGTTTATCGCTTTGTTGGTCAAGAAGTATTTTACTTAATGGTTGGTTTCGTTCATGGAACAAAATTGCTTGTCTACATTCCTAAAAAGGAATTAATCATACATTTCCACCCTCATTTAGTTCATTTTGCTCCACAAGCCAGCGTAAACCTACTTAAAAGTTACATGGTAGGAGCTTGGTCAAAAGTAATAAACTATATATCAACGCCTGATAAACAAGTAGTCGATGTTATAGGTTTAGGCTTCAATATAGGACATTATTTGTGGCAAGACTTAGCAGGTATTCATGTTCTGATAGAGAATAAAATCCAGCATAAACTTGATAAAATCCTGACAGGGCCTGGGGACTACTTCAGTTGCCGGGAAGTTTTCCCCGAGATTTCTGCTGACAAATTCATTGAAGTTGAAGATGTTTGGGATGTTTTTACAACTGTATTGGATAATAATTATGTTGCTTTTAGGGTCAATGGTATATTTATTAACGATCAATTAGTAAAGAGAGTAGGCGATGCTTCCATAAAAAAATGTAATCAAGATTTTTTGACAGAAGTGAAACAAGCGAAGAAATATTTTCCACTTCTCGGTGTTCAAATTCGCACCAGTAGTAGGGTATGGCTAGGTCAAGCAGAAGGAATAGCGAATATTATTACGAAATTATATTCAGATTTTCCGAATTTGGGAGTTGTGTTTGATGGATGGAGTCTGACAGGAAAAGAGGATTCTCTAAGTACGAGCTGGTCTACAATTGAAAAGGAGAAAGCTATAATGGAAGAAATACTTGCTCTTATCCCTCCTACTATCAATACATATAGTGCGATCGGTGCCACCACTTACGAAACTGTGGTCTGGGCTAAGGCTATAGATTTACATATATCACCAGTGGGAGCAGGACTGATGTATCCAGTATGGATAGGTCACAAACCAGGGGTGTTGTATGCACACACTCAAATACTCAATGAGTATGGAAAATACTATGCGACATCAAATACACCAAATTTGGAAAAAATATTGCCACAACTATTGATACCAAATGATAGTATCGTTGATTACTCCGACTTTAACTATGATTGTGATTGGCAGGCAATTTATAATGAAGTAATTAAAATAGTAAAGCAGTTGAATGAGGAGGAAAAATAATCATCTGATAAAGACTCCTAGGAGAGGGGTATTGACTCTTGAACCCTCCCCTCTCAGAAAAACTCTTAAGGTGGGTCTAACCTCTTCTAAAGCTTCCTTTTTTTCAAGGAGATGTCAAGCATTTCTTTAAAGAATCCGCAACATAATAGACTTGCTCTTGAGTGAGATTCAGTGCTGAAGGTAAATTTATGCCAAATGGGGATAGACTCAAAGATACCGTATTTTGAGGCTGAGGTTCTGGTAAAACTCCTTGGTACGCTGGTAGAGTGCTGAGGGGATTAAAGAAAGGTCTAGCATCAATACCTTTTTCCTTGAGCCGCTCAATTAACTCGGGTTTTTGAACTCCCAACTTTTCATCCAGAATTGCTGTTACCATCCAGTAAGTATTTTTTACCCCCTCTGCCTCATGGTTCAGATTTATGCCAGAGAGACCGCCTAAAGATTCTTTGTACCAATCAAAAATCTGACGCTTGCGGATGACCAACTCTTCAATCCGCTCAAGTTGAGCTAACCCCAAAGCTGCTTGCATACTGCTCATTTTGTACTTGTACGCCACTTCCGTATTCCAAAACATTTTACTGTGGGGATCTCTGCCGTGATCCCGAAGGAAAAGGCAACGTTGATATATATCGTCGCTGTCTGTTACCAACATCCCCCCTTCACCAGTCGTCAAAGTTTTGGAACCATGAAAGCTAAAGGTACTCACTTCACCAAAACTACCAGCTTTTCTACCCTTATACTCAGAACCGATCGCCTCTGCTGCATCCTCAATGACAGCTATACCATGTTTTTCTGCAAGTTCTAGAATCGCATCCATATCTGGCATATTGCCATATAAATCGACAATGATCACTGCCTTGGTTTTCGGTGTAATCCGATCGGCAAAAGATTCAGCACACAGACACCAAGACTTTTCATGAATATCTGCAAAAACAGGAGTCGCACCTACATAAGTAATAGGTGCAGAAGTTGCTATCCAAGTAATATCAGGAACAATCACCTCATCTCCAGTTCCTACCCCAAGAGACAGTAACGCTAAATGTAGACCTGATGTACAAGAAGGTAAACTAATCGCGTATTTTCGTCCCACATAAGCCGCAAAAGCTTTCTCAAATCGATCGTGGTATATATTAGCGTTGTTGTACCAAGCATTAGTAACAGCATCAGTCACATAGTCAATCTCTTTCTGAGTGATCCAAGGGCCAGCAACAGGAATGCGTTCCATTTTTTTAATTCTCCACACACTTCAGGTAACCGTCAGGTGCAACAGTAATAAGCAATTTAGCTTCGATATTTTTGTCAATTTCAAAACGTTTATTCGTCTTGAGAAATTCCCATACTGCTGTTTTAGGATTGTTGCCTTTTCCCCAAGGTCTATCTTGGAAAAGATTATCAGGCATATCTTCGATAAGTGTATCAAATACGACCAAGTAACTGTTTTTAGTGACCAGCGAAGAGTAAAGTTGCAATTCCTTCAAAACATGATCGTGGGTATGATTTGAATCCAGTAAAACTAATACTGTATTTTTGCCTTCAGCAAAATCATAGACCTTCTGTGCTGTTTTTTCATCTATTGAAGACCCCTCTATCATTGCGATCCGTTTAAACATAGAATGACTTTCTATTTCTACACGATTGTGTTGTCGAATGTCAATATCCACCCCTAAAATTTCACCATCTCCGCCAATTAATTCCAGCATTGAAGCATAAAGTATTAAGGAACCTCCATGAGCTATTCCTGTTTCAATAATCAAATCCGGCTTAACTTCCCAAATAATTTCTTGCATTGCCATGATGTCTTGAGGAAATTGGATTATTGGTCGTCCCATCCAAGTAAAATTATATGGATACTTGTGAGGCGAGATTTCTCGAACCCAAATCCGGGAGAGTGCTTGAATATCCTGATCTGCTTTCAATCCTTCAATATTAGTAGCCACTTGGCTGAGAAATTTTTCCATCTCGTTCATTTGAGAAACTCCTTCCAATTTATAGTTGTTGGACTAATTATTTTACCACCTTCTTGACCCATGTTTGCAATTAAATCTAAGACAGACACATAAGGTGTAAAACCGCCATGTAATTGCGGGTATGCTTTCTTTTGGTAATTCATATACTCCACATTAACACCCTCTCCTTCAAATAATTCGTGATCGAGATAGTTTCTTGCCCCATGACCAGTTACATAAGTTGTCCCTTTCAAATATTTGACAATCTCCAATACTCTCTGATCGCTTTTTCCTTCTATTCCTAGATATGAAGAGTATAAAAAATTTGTATGATTACCTATTCCCAAATATCTACATACAGTTTCTATACTTGCTATAGCTAGTTCTGACAGATCAGTATAATCATTATTGTAAACTTGCTCAACTAACTTAATCATATCATTTTTATATGGAGCTTTAGCATAGGACTGAGAAAGAAAAGCAAGATGGGAAGCACGCCATTTTTTTTGACTTAGCTCAACCTCTCTAATTTCTTGTCCGAGAGTCAAGTTTTGCAAAGGTACTGTTAACCATTGAGAACCTTTATTAGTTTTAATTTGGACTCGATTAACAAAACTTCCTTTGGAGAATTGAACGTCGTTATAATGAACATATATATCAGCCAGTTGAATCTGTTCAAACAAGCCAACCCAAGGAAAAAACATTGGCTGAGAAATTACTATTTTCATGTTGATTATATCTTTAACATCTACCACTTAAATCTAAAAACTTTTCCATTAGAACAATATCGGAAAAATTCCCTTGATTATAAAAATGTTTTTGATAACAACCTACTTTAGAATACCCTAATCTCTCATAAAGACTTATAGCATTCAGATTGTCAGCAAGCACCTTTAAAATTATTTTTCTGATATTAAATATTTCTTCCACATATTTTTCTAAAACTTGAATAGCATCTTTTCCATAACCCTTACCTTGTGATGATTGTACCAAACAAATTCCCAACTCCCCAAAACGGTTAATAAAATCCATGTTGACAAGTTGAATATATCCACAAGGATTATTATCAGTTTTTGTGGCAACAATGAAAAACACTGTTTGAGGGTTATTTAGATGATTTGTTAGCCAGTCTTTAACTCTTTGGATTGTATTTGCCTTGGGAAAAGTCATCAACTTAATTTGTAAATCTATATCATTTCTAATCGAAACAAGTAAACTGATATCTGATTCCCAGGGTTCGCGCAAACATATCATATCTCCATTAAGCATAAACACCTCCTTTAAAGATAAAAGTAGTTAAAATTGCAATCTTTCCAAAACTCAATCTGTTCTATGCTTTTAACAGCAGTCGCTGGATTCAGAGCCACATATATAGTATCAATATTTTTGCTAATCTGTTGAGGATCGACAATTGGCTTATCCAATAATAACTTACCTTGTAGATAAGGATTACGATCAATAAAACACTCTATTTTGCCAATATCTTTAAGACATGATGCAATAAAAGTACCGTAAAATCCTGATCCGTATATAGCCGAGGCTGAATTTTTTGTATGCTGCTCTTCAAATACGAGTATTTTTTCAGCAATATTTTGCCAGTACACAGCCATTTTGTTAACTTTTTTTTGGAAAAGATTTACCTTTTGCTTGTCTAAAAGAACAGATTTTTGCTCATCTGAATCCGAATGACGTGCTACTACTACAAAAGCTCCTGCATGAGATTCAGCATCAATATCAATTGAATCAAAACCCTCTTCTTTGAGTAAAAATTTTAAAGAAGTTTCGGAAAAATGATTAACATGATCGACCACTACGAAGTCAGCCGGATTAGTATATACATTGGGGATCACAAAATAGCACAAACCACCGGGTTTTAGTAGTTGGCTAATGTTTTTTAGCATTTCTTTTGGGTTGGCAACGTGTTCAAGAGCAAAGAATGAAGTAACTAAATCGAAATATCCATACCAATGTGGTTTGATTGTATAGGTTGCCCAATTCTCAGGCTTAACAAAATTTGCCCAAAAAGGAATATACATTTCACTAACATCAAATAAGTGGGGGATTATATCAGGTCTAGTTTGACCTAATTTTTTTAATGTTGCACTCTTGGCACATCCGTAGTCAAGTATTTTAGCGTGCTGAGGCAAAGATACTTTATCAAGAAGCACTTTCACTTGATGATCGATCCTAAATATTTTTTGCCCTTCAATGACTTTATATAACTGATCTTCCTCTTCTGAATCAATCAAAATCTTATATATCGTATCATAGTATTCTTCCAAATTAGTTATTTCAGTTGTTTGAAGATGACCACAGTTTTCGCAGAAAAATACCTCTGTCTTTTCTGGATATATTTGACACAAAGAAGTGATAGATATATTTCCTGTAGAAACATATACTGGTTGCTTAATAGAGTTTTGACAAACATTGCATTTAGTCATTTTATTTCTCCTTTTGTGCTAGTTAATTTAAAAACAATTCAGGATGTACGTTTTTGATATTTGTAGCTGTAGCAAAAGAACCAGGCCAGCCTAGTTTAATTCCTGTAGAATCATTAAAATTAAAGTAGCGCATTTGCATTGACCATCTTGATCGTTCTCCTGTATTCAATCCCGATCTATGTATAGTAAGAAAATCAATAATAATCAAATCTCCAGGATTACTTTCAGGTGATACACGCTCATAACGATTAATTAAATTTTCCTCATTTTCTAAAATTAAAGCATAAGCACCTGATTTTTCTGGATTTTTTGGATCTTTAGTATGAACTCTTACTAAACCATCATGATGCGATTTAAGACAAAAGTCAACAGGCCCCAAAGAATAAGTAACTGGAACTAAACTACTCCAAAATACCAGTCCATCTAAACTACGAAATTGTGCAGGATAATCCTGATGCCAAGGAGCTCTATACTTTTCCTCACAAGGATTGTCAATGCGAATACCATAACCTCCAGCAGCAATACCGGGTAGATTAGTTTGTCTTAGTTGAGAAAGTAGCTTACAATGAGACTCAGAAGCTACCAGCCTTATAAATTCAGGAATTTGCTTAATAGCATCGTATATTTCTCCGCCTATTTTGCGGTCGAAATTAATTAAATCTAAATAACCATAATCAAAAGTATCAGGAGAAAATGGCAACTGATTGATTGGTAATTGATATTTGTGAATGACAATTCCAATTATTTGATAAATCCTATACTGGATGGGTTCTATTTCTTGTTCAAGGTTGTAAAAAGACTTGACAATAAGTAAGCCATTTTGATTAAATTCGCTCACTTGTTGTTCAGTTAACAAATTATTATTTCCTTTGATCAAAATAAACAACTCCCTTGATTGAAGTAAAATTCAATAACCTTTTAGCTCAGTGATAAACAGATTGGTTATTTCTATTAAAGGATAAGATTTATCCTTTTCGGAAATAACTAAATCCTGTTTAATCAACCATTCTACCTTAAAATCGGGGTCATCCCATCTTAACCCAGTAGCCGACTCAGAATTATAGAACTCAGACATCTGGTAAAAAACTTCTGTATTATCTACCAAAGTCTGAAACCCATGAGCCATTCCTTCAGGAATATAAAGCATTTTCCGATTGTCAGCAGTTAGCTCGACCCCAACCCACTGCTTAAACGTCGATGACTCTGAACGCAGATCAATAATGACATCATAGACCGCACCCATTGTACACCTAACCAACTTCACTTCTTCGTGCGGTTTAGCCTGGTAGTGCATCCCCCGCAAAGTACCTTTTTTCAGATTAAAAGAAATATTGCACTGCACTAGGTTAGGATTCAAACCATGTTCGGCAAACTCCTTTTGACACCAACTGCGAGCAAAAAATCCCCTCTCATCTGTTAGGGGCTCTACCTCAATAACATAAGCTCCCTTAAGTTTCGTTTCAGTTAATTTCACGCGATTACCTCCACTTGAGGAATCAACACCACAAACTTACCTCCCCACTCGCGGATATAATCCATCTGACTTATTATCTCATCCTTAATGTTCCAAGGTAAGATAGCCAAATAATCTGGCTTAGTCTCCCGAATTTTATCTGGATTATATATCGGAATCTGAGTTCCCGGCAAAAACAAACCTTGCTTGTGCGGGCTTAAATCCACCGTATAATCAATCAAATCCGTGCGGATACCGCAATAGTTCAGCAGCGTATTAGCCTTCGCCGGTGCTCCATAGCCCACAATTGATTTGCCCTGATTTTTGGCATCAATTAGGAAACTGAGCATTTGCCGTTTAGTAGACTTAACCTGTTCGCCAAATCCTACATAAATTTCAAGTTGGTTGAGCCCTGCTTGAATTTCTTTTGCTTTCAATTCCGTGACGCGATCGCTAATTTTTCCATCGACCTCACTATGCCTCCCATAAATCCGCAGAGAACCCCCATGCGTCGGTAATTCCTCCACATCAAACAAAGTTAAACCATGACTTGCAAAAACTTTCTCAACCGTCAACAGCGAAAAATAAGAGAAATGCTCGTGATAAATCGTGTCAAACAGATTGTCTTGAATTAGTTGCAATACATGAGGAAACTCCATTGTCAAAACGCCATTTGGTTTCAGGAGAATTTTCATCCCCGCCACAAAATCGTTCAAGTCAGGCACATGAGCCAACACATTATTGCCCAGCAATAAATCTGCCTGCTTCCCTTCTGAAACCAACTCTTTAGCCGTTGCTACACCAAAAAAATTGACTAAAGTTGGAATCCCTTTTTCCTGGGCCACCTTAGCTACATTTGCAGCAGGTTCAATCCCCAATACGGGAATTCCTTGCTGCTGAAAATACTGGAGTAAGTAGCCATCATTGCTAGCGAGTTCAATTACCTGACTGGTTTCGTCAAATCCAAACCTCTCCACCATCAACTCTGTGTATTTCTGAGCATGGCGCAGCCAAGAGTCTGAATAGGAAGAAAAGTAAGCATAGTCGCTGAAGATGCTATCTGGTGATTCAAACTCTTCTAACTGTACTAAAAAACAATTAGCACAGACATAAGTATGAAGCGGATAGAATTTCTGTGCACAATTCAGATGCTCTTGAGACAGAAAAGCATTCGCCAATGGCGACATCCCCAGATTTACAAAAGTATGCTCCAATGGGTGACTACAAAAACGACATTTAGATGGCACAGAATTAGCCCCCTTTAAAAATTTTGAGTTTTGAGTACCTTTAATCACAGGCTGATGAGACAGGGATTTTCATCCATCAAAAATTGCTCATACCACTCAATTGTTTCTTTCAACCCTTCTTCTAGAGGATATTTAGATTCCCAACCGAGCATTTTTCTCGCCTTATCTGCCGAAAGATACTGATGTTTAATTTCATTCTTAGCCCGATCCAATATGACTGGCTCTAAATGACTCTTACCCATCAATTTCAAAACATGATCTACCATGGCCCGCACAGAAATTTGCAGCTCGTTGCTGAAATTAAATGCCTCTCCCAAAATTTCTTTCCTGTCCATTTGCTCAGCCAAATGGAGATAAGCTAAAACCCCATCCTTCGCATAAAAATAGTCCCGGATAAAAGTGCCATCACTGCGGATGACTACTGGCTTATCGCGTAATGCCGATCGAATTGTAGACGGAACAATTCGATTAAAATTCAAGTCTCCGCCCCCGTAAAAGTTGCCGCAGCGAGTAATGCACACAGGCAAACCATAACTGACGTAATAAGCGCGACTGATTAAATCTGCACAGCTTTTAGAAACATCATAAGGATGTTCTCCTTGCAACGAAGTAGTTTCGCTATAAGGCAACACAAGCTGGTCTCCATAGGCTTTATCGCTCGATGCTATGACAATTCGACTCACACCTCCAACGCGGCGACAGGCTTCGAGAATATTCCAAGTGCCTTTAATATTAGTTTCAAAAGTTGCCAGTGGCTCTCTATTTGCAACTCCCACAATTGTCTGAGCTGCTAAGTGAAACACCGTATCTACTTCATACTCATTAATCGATCGTTCTACCGTTGGCAAATCTTCGACACAACCGCGAACGATATTAATTTGCCGATACCACTCTCCAGCATAAAGTCGAGATTGGGGTATCAAGTCACGGACTAATCCCGTTACCAAGGCTCCTCTTTCCAGCAACTCAGCCACTAACCAGTTACCCAAAAGACCTGTGCAACCTGTCACCAATACCGATCGATCGCGCCAAAATTCACTCATTCCCACACCCTCCAAGGAGCTTGTCCATTATCCCACAGTTCATTCAAATACTTATATTCACGGTAGGTATCCATCGCAAAAAAGAAACCTTCGTGGCGGTATGCCATCAATTGTCCTTGGGCCGCTAACTGCTCTAGTGGCTCTCGTTCTAAAAAACAATCATCCCCGCTCAAAGCCTCAAATATGCTACGGTGAAGTACCAAAAATCCCGCACTAGCCCAGCCATCTATTTGAGGTTTTTCGGTGAATTCCAGAACTTTGCCTTGGTTGTCCACATCTAAAATACCGTATCGAGACATCGGACGCACTGTACTAACAGTTGCCAGCTTACCATGAGCCTTGTGAAAACCCACCAGCGCCCCAATATCGATATCAGTAACTCCATCACCGTATGTCACCATAAAGGTATCCTCAGTAATGTATTTCTCCACCCGTTTCACCCGCCCCCCAGTCATGCTATCTGGTCCTGTTTCCGCGAGTGTCACCTGAAAATCTTGCTCGCGGTGTTCCTCGTGATAAGTAATCTGATTTTGGCGACCAAGACAAATAGTAAAATCATTATTCATCGCTTCATAATTCAGGAAATACTCCTTAATCATGTTGCCTTTGTAGCCCAAACACACAATAAAGTCTAGGAAGCCGTAGTGGGCATAGGTCTTCATAATGTGCCATAGAATCGGACGCCCGCCCACATCAACTAGGGGCTTAGGACGAAATTCTGTTTCTTCTCGGAGACGTGTCCCCAAACCACCGGCTAATATAACTACTTGCATTGTTTCACAGCTTTAAACATCATCAACTCTCTATTTATAACAGCGAAATCCTGGGAAGCGAACAGACTCACTAAACTCGCTTTCATGTATGCGATCGATCACATAACTTAAATTGGGAAAACTTGGAGCTATGCCATCCTTCATCTTTCGATAATCGTGATCGTGACTAATCACCCCTTGATCATTATAAGCGATCCATTCACCTAGATATTTTTTCAACCCACGGCGATTAGCCTTATACCACTCCTTAGCTGTTGGATATTCTGCTGCCATATTTTCAGCCCATAATATTCGTCTCAAACTCATTTGCGATCGAAACACCACCCAACCGAATGGCTGCAACTCCCAGTTATCCCTGGACAACGCACTTCCAGAATGATTTCCCAAAAGCCTACCACAATTTGGAGTAAGTTTTGCCATCGCCCCCAAGGAACTCAAGCCATCACCACCCACGAACATACCAGACCGCAGCCCCTCTCAGGATGTTCCCACAGCACGGGTATCAACAGACTCCCGATGTATCGGGCCTCAAGTGCCTGTTTGCCTCAGTCCCAAATTATAATACTTTTGCAAGAAAGAGCGTCCCATCCGGCTATTGAAAGCACTCGGCCCATAAGGTGTTGGCAGAGAGTTGAACTCCTGCTGTAAAATTTCGTCTTCTTCTGTGTACTGAAATTTTCCTTCTAGTCGATCGAGCATTTCCAGCACCAAGTCATTAATCTCCTCTGGCGTATTATCCACCACTTTAATGCCCCACGAATAAAGGAGTTTGCTGTTGAGGTTGAAAAAGAAGCGAGGCGCCAGTGCTTCTTCAAAGGTGAGATAGCGATTTTCAACTTCAGACCAAGCAAGTTTGGGGATGAATAAATCCTGATTCGACGCAGGACGCCCCGAGAGTGGCCAAGTGTTGGTAATAGCGCTGGGAACGCCAAATACCAAGGGAACACAGGCGAGACCTGAAGCACTTCCCAGGAAGAAGCGACAGGAAGTACACAGAAAAACATCCATCCAATCGCTTTTTGCGTCAGTGCGGGCGTAGTCGATCGCCTGTTTCATCGGTGGTAGCGGTTTCATGGTAGGGTCGCCCATGCGGATGACCCAGCCGCCGCGCGCTACGATCGACTCGATCGCGGCGGAGTAAGTATTAATATCAGCACTGCGGTGTGTAATCAATCCTTCTGCTCGAAAGCCATCTTCTCGAACGTGGAGACACACAAACCAGGCATTTTTAGGCACTCCGAGGTCTTGCAAACAGTTCCATCCCCGCTCATAATCAGAGGGCGATCGGACGAGCAGCGGCGGTTTGCTCTGTGTTTGCCACTGTTTTTGAACTGTTGAGAAGGCGTAGCCTATATCTACCATCTCTCCGCTGGCAAGTTTGATGTGGTAAAGGGTGTATTCCAAGCAGCGCATAGTCTTTGCTAATGGCAGCAGACGCTCAATCAGGGAGGGGTCGGTGATAATGTGGAGATAGCGTCGCCAGTAGTTGAGCAAACAGGGGTTGATGACTTGTTCGGGCGGCGCTAAAAGAATTGTGTGGTATTGAGGTCGCCAGCCAAGAATACCCATTTTTATATAAATATCTATATTGATAGCTAGGTGTCCGATCGCGCCTAACCAGGGCCAGCTTGTGAAATATTCCGGCGTTATGAAGCGGATACCCAAATTGCCGAGGGGATGCTTTTCAAGCTGGGAGTTATATCTGTCGATCGCACGTTCAGTAGAGCTGATTGATTCGTGTAATTTACCGACATCGTAAAAATTCCAGCTCCTAATCATGTGAGCTTCTACTAGCTTGAGGTAAGCTGCTGTCCAATCGGGTTTGAGGGCGATCGCTCTTTGGTAAATCTCAATTGCTTCTTCTAATTTACCTTGCTGTATCAGTAAGTTTCCGAGGTTAAAAAGTGCCTCTTGCTCTAAAGAGGGTTTATTTTGCTTTTGCTTAGCCTCATCTATTTCGGCTTGCTCTATCAATAAGTTGACAAGGTTAATATGTGCTTCTTCTAACTCAAAGTTGAGGGCGGTAGCTTTTTTATAGCTTTCAATTGCCTCTATTCGCCTGTTTTGCTGTGTTAATAGCTTGCCTAATTCAAAGTAGCTTTCTGCACTATCGGGAGCGTTTTCAATGGATTTACTTGTTTTAGCGATCGCAACTTCAAGCTGCCGCTGTTTGGTCAGGGTTTCTGCTAAATTGCGGTAGTCATCCTTAACTGATGGATTGAGCTTAATAGCCTGACTGTAACAATTGTCGGCTTCATCCCACCGCTGGTGTTGGGCCAAGGATTCCGCAGCTTGACAGTACAAGGCTGCTGCTTCTTCGCTACGGCCCTGTTTGCAGAGGACTTCCCCTAAATTAATGTAAAATCTATAAAAATCAGGGGAAAGCTCAATGGCACGATGGTAGGATGCGATCGCATCTTCCCACCGACAGAGTTTTGCCAAGGCTTCCCCTAAATTGTAATAAGACCAAACCGAATTAGGGTTGAGTTGAATAGCGCGATCGTAGGAAGTAACGGCTTCATCCCACCGATCGAGTTTAGCTAATGTTTCCCCTAAGTTGTGGTGAGACAAATAAAAGTTGGGGTTGTGATCGATCGCTTGGCGGAAAGACGCGATCGCCTCCTCTAATTTGCCTTCCTGCCTAAGTTTGTTGGCTGCTTGAAAATAGCTTGCTGTCATCATTTACCGAACTATCAATTTCTGTTGCTGATAACGAACCTTTCATCAACCCATCTAGAATACAATGACAGATGCACAAATGGGTAATTTCTGCAAATCCATAGGCCATTGTCGGGACAAAAAAGTTAATGTCTCCTAATTGACGCAGGGGATTATCTGGCTTAAAAGCTGATAGGGTGATGACGTGACAGCCCATTTGAGCTGCTTGACGAGCACCTGCTAGGATGTTGGCAGACTGTCCCGAACTGCTAATCGCAAATACGATATCTCCCGTTTGGGCAAAGGTGGCGATCGGTTTGCTAAAAACTTGTTCGTAGCCGAAGTCGTTGCTGATGCAAGTCAGGAGAGCACCGTCATTGAAGGCGATCGCCGGAAAGCCTCCATTTCGCCAGTAATCTATCGCCTGGTGACTGGCTACGGCTGCACTTCCGCCGTTGCCAATAAAAATTACTTTTTTTTGCTGTTGGCTTTGTTGAGATACCAAAGCTGCGGCTTGACTAATTGCTTCGGCAAAGGAAAGAGGCTGAGATTTTTTGTCAGTCGCTTCAAAACTTTCGCTTAAATTTGCAAGTTGGCGGAAGTAATCGGTGGCAAAGGGGAGTTGTGAGGGAAAGGTTTGCATTTATTTTTTCAGCTTTGGTATTAGTTCATGAGTCATATCAATTCCGGTTGCACCGTCAGTGATAATAACGGAGGACACGGCATTGCCGTTTCCCTACCCTGATTAATTGTAGGGACACTCCAAGATCCCATTGGTGTCAACTTAAGAGTAAAACCCTTAAGAAATCTCGTTTTTACCCTAGTCTAGATCCCCCTAAATCCCCCTTAAGAAGGGGGACTTTGAGTAGACTCCTGTCCCCTCCTTCTTAAGGGGGGCTAGGGCAGGGCTGTTTCATTCTTTGTAGGGGCGGTGCCAAGAGTGCCCGCCCCAATCTCACCAAACACATACAAAATCGTGGACGAAGAGGGTAGGCACGCACCATCCACTACCCCTACAAAACCATGATTTGTCTGAGAATGAAACCGCCCTGCCCCCAAGGGGGGGAAGGGGGACTTTGAGTAGACTCCTGTCCCCCCCTTCTTAAGGGGGGCTAGGGGGGATCGAAGTTTGATAGTTAAACAACAATCTCTGACTGAGTTTGAAGTTAAGTTGACACGAAGAAGGCTACTGCCGTGTCCTGACTGTGGGTTATATTAATTCCGATACTAACGGATTTGATATCATGCCCGATGTTAAATTTTTAGTGCTGAACTCCTGCCAAGCTGCGGTTAGTTCATCAGAGGCGATCGCCTCGACAACTTGTGGCAGCATCCGAGGGATTTTAGGCACTAACAGCACTTTAGTCAATTCCTCAAAGGTAAATAGTTGGAAGGCTTGCCCCTCCGTTAAGGTTAATTGGCTAGTCTGTACTGTCAAGGGAATACCAAAAATATAGGTGATGCAAGGTCGATCGGGTGCTTCCCAAGTTAGCAGGTATTTAGGTTCGGGCGGTATCCAGCAAAGTTCTTCTTCGATTTCTCGTTTCATCGCTTGGGCTGGAGTTTCTCCTTCATCAACAGTACCGCCGAACAGTCCCCAATGATTCGGGGCTATAATCTCAGGTATGTTGTCTCGCAGTTGCAGTAACAGGCGATCGCCTTGATAAATGAATGCTTTTGCAACTTGCAGATTAACTCGAGCGGCGGTGTTTTGAACCATAAGTTTAGGTTTTTCCCAAATAGTCAAACCATGCTTTTGTGGCTTCCTGAATTGAATCAGGTGTCCAGACTGGTGCTTCTCGCCACAGGTTGATGTTTGCCAACATCTGGGCTACCCCTTCGGGGAAAGGAACTTTTGGTTCCCATCCTAGGAGAGTTTTAGCTTTGGTGATGTCTCCCCAAGTGCAGTCTGGTTCTCCGGGACGTTTGGGGATGTGGACGATAGGGCCGCCCAATAGTTCCACTAATGTTAGGACACTTTGAGGATTGCCGGAGCCAATGTTGATAATTTCACCCGTTACATCCGATGCTGCTGCGGTGACAAAGGCTTCTACAACATCGCTGACGAAGGTGAAGTCTCTGGTTTGGGTGCCGTCTCCGACAAGGGTGAAGGGTTTTCCTGCTAATTTTTGAGCTAAGAAGACACCGAATACGGCACCGTAGGCCCCTGTAGTGCGCGATCGGGGCCCGTACACGTTAAAGAGCCGCAGGGAGAGGGCGGGGAGTTTGTAAACTTTTGCCCAGTGCATGACCATTTGCTCGCCTAAATACTTTGTCAAGCCGTAGGGGTGTTCGGGAGCACAGGGATAGGTTTCAGGTGTGGGATATTGGTCTGGGATGCCGTAGCAGGTGGAGGATGCGGTGTAGACGAAGCGTTGGATTTGAGCGTGGCGGCAAGCATCTAGCAGGCTAAAAGTGCCTTGAACGTTCGAGTGGTAGTATTGGCTGGGATTTTCGATCGACGGTACTAAGTCTGCCAGCCCTGCTAGGTGGAATACCCAGTCAATTCCTTCGAGGGTAGCGGGGGTGATGGTGGCTGCGTCTTGCTCGATAAAGGTAAATTTTTTATGCGTTTTTGCTTGTTCTAGGTTAGCGAGGCGGCCTACTATCAGGCTATCGAGACCTGTGACGGTGTGGCCGAGGGAAAGCAGGCGATCGCACAAGTGGCTGCCTATGAAGCCGGCGGCACCGGTTACTAAGCAGTGTTTAGAGGTAGTCAATCAGTTTATCCTCAAATATTGATATCATTTGACTTCCTTGAATTTGATAATAAACTCATCGGTTACAAACTTTGGATTAATTCCCAATACTTGTTACCTGCTTCTAGTTCTAGGTCAAAAATTGCTTTGAGAATAGTTCGAGCCATTTGCCATTGAATATCCTCTGGGTTAACTCGATAGCGCCCTAAATATTCTGTACAAATTTTTCTCAAGGAAATGTAGATTTTAGATTGTTTAGTGGTGGGACTAAAGGTATGGTTTTTGACAAAACTCATTAAGGTATCAATGGCTACATCTGCTGCACTATTTAAGAAGCAAAAATAGGCATATTTGAGTGTGGCCAATTCTAAACTTTCTCCTTGGTAGCGCTGACAAACCCAATCATATTTTCTTAAAAAAACACCATCCATGCCAATCAAGGTTCCGTAACGATCGGTATCAGGAACTAAGGGATTGGGATTACGAAATAAAGTAGGGCGTGGTACTCCCCGTCCAAAGTAGTCAAGGTTTAGGAAAAAGTAATCTCTTGCTCTTAGATGATTAAAAATCTCTGGAAACAGAGGCATACCTTTGTAAATATCCTCAAAGTGAAGTTCTACTCTAATACCTAAAACATTAGATGATACTTGGTTTTCTGCTCCTTCTAATATTTCTAGTTCAGAACCTTCTGTATCAATTTTTAGAAAATCAATATCAAGTTTACGACTTTCGGCAAAATCATCTAAAGCACAAGTTTTTACCTGAATAACTGATTCGATTTCCCCTTCTCCTGGTCGGTAAATTTTAAACCATTCTGAATCAGGATTAGGGGGATAAAAAGAGCAGTAACCTCTATGTTTTGTGATATAAAAATCACGTTCTCCGGCTTGTTTGTCTAATGCTAAATCAACGACTTCAAAACCTGGTTTAGTGTTATTAAGCCTTAGACGTTCTGCTTCCTGGGGGTCAGGCTCAAATGATAGGTAAAGTAAATCAGCAGCAAATCCAGACCAAGAGGGGTGCATTCCATAACGTCCACCGACATCAATTACAACAGTTGTACTTTCACTAGGTTTCATAAAGTTCTACTTACCAGAATTTTTGTAGCAGGATTGACATATTTTGGGGATATTTCCCTCTAGGTGTTCTCGTCTAAAGGCTTGCATTTTTTCGCTATTCCATTCCTTTGTTAATTGACGTGCATCGCCAAGTTCGTAAACTTCTGGATTTGCTAGTATACAACAGGGTACAATTCGCATATCCGAAGAAACATAGGCACGATAAAATGGCCAGGGACAGATATTTTTTGCATCAGTAGAGTCATATTTTTCATCTAGGAACCAGAAGGTAACATTGATATTATGTTTGTTACCCAGTGCAAGCAGTCGTTCAGCTTGAGAAAAGTCAAATTCTTTATGCTTATCAACTTTATCGTTAACTTCTCGCCATTTATCTTGTCCCCAGTCATTCAAGTCTAGTGAAAAGGTTAGGCGGTCGAATCCCCATTCCGAAGCAAGAGCAGGAAACATTTCTAACTCACCAAAATTAGCTTCTTGAACAACTACCCACATTCGTGTTCGCAGGCGATTCATTTGCCGAGCGTACTCATTGAGCAGTCGGCAATTTTTTTCTACTCTCTCAAAGTGACCTCCCCGCCTGATCTTCTCATAGGTTTCAGATGTGGCTCCGTCTATTGAAACGTGCAGTTCAGACACATCTGAATCAATTACTCGCTTGTAATTATCATTGATATGTAAAAGCGAGCCATTTGTTATTGATCGCACCCATATATACCTTTCCCTGGCATATTCTATCATTTCAAAGTAGCACTTTCCCAAAAAAGGTTCCCCCATACCCTGTAGCTTGATTTCAATCAATCCATACTGGCTATCAATCAGTGCTTGATAATCCTCAAAGGACATATCATCAGCTCTCTTGTAACCATTCCAATCACTTACTTGACACATAGTACAATGATAGTTACAACGACTAACATTCTCTATATCAAGCATTACAGGCATATAATCAACCAACTGACCTTTTTGAGATGCTTGGTATCTGAGATAATTTTCTTTCCTTTTTGGAAAATGATTGAATCCTGATTCTAGGTTTGATTGGTGAAGTTCAATATCGCGAAATGGTCGAGGTAACGTGCTTAATCTATCCATTTTTTTACTCCATTAATGTAAAGAATTTAACAGTCGCTATCATTTTTGCTCACAATTACAGATTCGCTGTCAAGATTTAGGTGTAAGGGTTCGGCGTTTTGCTCATACCCAGTTTTAATGCTTAACAGCTTATCCCCAATCAGAAAAGAAAGTAAAGTATGGATAAATGTTTTCCGCCTCCTTTTTTCTCGATTATTTTAGTATCTTCTACTGACTAATTTGCAGAAATGCTCATCTGGGCTTAAATGATCTTCACTGCCTAGTAACTCAGTATAGAAAGTGTTAACATCTTTAATGTCTACTTTTTCAAGAGATTGAGTTTCTTGTCTTCCCTTAACAACTGCTTGAGATAAGGGATTATCTAAAGCAGCAAAGTAATTAGGAACATAAGAGTTGCTCAAGTCTTCCCAGGGACAGCTACCAATTGCATTCTTTGTGCCTGATGGGGCAAAAATAGTCAACCGGGAATCATTATAGACCAAAGAAAACCCAAAACGATAAAACATATCTGTAGCCAAGGCTACAGAACCTACGCTAATTTTAGTATTCTGTTTGTAGCCCCATCCCTCAAATACAAAAGCTTTGAGAGAATTTTGACTCTCTAAGAAAGAACGAGCAATTCTTAAAGTAAACCTTAAACTGTCAAGATGCATCTCACATAGAGCATGGTTACAAGTTACAATATCGAATTCTGGAACAGATTCTGGTTTTAACTGGACGAATTCCCACCAGGGAATGTGTACTGCACTGCCATGTGGGATAGCACCAAGTAAGTCAGGAGTTATTTTTTCTTTTGCACATTCAAAAACATTTCCTTTAGAAATAAAGTTCCACAAATGATTTTGGTACAAGTAAAAAGCTTGAGTTACATCAGTGGCAGCATAAGGATAACCCTCTAAAAGTAACATTGCACCTAGGTAGCCAGAACCAGGACCTATTTCAAATACTCTTGGACGCTCATCACCAAATAAATACTTAACGTGACGTAAAACATTAATCATCCGAAGCAAGCTTGTTCGGGTTATTGCCTTACGCTGAAATTGAGATTCACTAAAATCTAAGACTAAAGATGTTAGCTTTTTTAGTAACTCAAATTCATGTTGAGTTAATCCACCTAGCAAGTTTACGTAATCATTCTCAAATCGTAATTCATGCAATACGTCGATGTATTTAAACAAGGCAGATTCCCGACTGACTCTTGTTGGGTAGCCTATTTCTTTGTTCCATAACACAGGTTGAAAAGCTTCTATGATTCTGTTCGGCAATTCTGCTAGGGCATCTTGCTCTTTATTGTCATATTCAGAAACACTCAAACTAGCCATAACTCATTTCTCCAAAATAAAGTAAGTGTAACGTAGGCGACATTGAAAACGCTCATGTCATGTTTGGTTTTCACCCAAACAATCGTAGCAGACAATTTTTGCTTAAATTTTGTTCCCAACTTATGTCTAAACCCTATAAATAATAGAATTGGACAAAACGAACAAAATTAGACAATTATTCTTTTAGTTGGCTTACTAACTCCATACATTGTTGAATAATGGGAGCAATATCAAGATATCGGTAGCTGCCAGCTCTGCCAATTGAAAATACCCTATCTGGTAGAATATCCAAATATTTTTTGGCTAGTTCTCTATCTTTAGTCGTAGGATAAGGGTACAATTTGTTTTTTAATGAAGGAATTTCTAGTCCTATCAATGTAGAAGATGCTTCATAGTTGTAGAACTTCTTATATTCCACAATCCGTGTGAATGGTTCATCATTCGCGTAGTAGAGAAAGTAAATCTTGGGCGGTAAAACTTCTGGGACTGGCAGAACAATCTTAAAAAATTCCCTGCCGATCCAACGGAGTTCACCAAAAACATTGTTTAACACAATATCTGGTGAAATTGTGTTGATAATTATATCATACTTAAACCATTCACCATTAATTTTCACTGAATAGTTTTCTATGTCATAAGCTTCTATTGTTGTGTTTAAATGAACTTCAGCTTTTTCGGTAGAAATGTCAAAGTAATCGTCGTAACCATTGATTTTGACAGGAAAAGCTGAAATTGCCTCTGTCCAAGCGGCCTTAGTTGCACCTGTCTTTAAAGCAACCCCTTTGGTTGTAAAAGAAAATTCAGTCAATTCTGTATTCGATTCAATTTTCCACATTTTTTTGGAATAGGACTCAACAAACTTACTGTAAAGAGTTGAACCAACAGACAAAAGCCAGAATTCTTCTAAATTTTTAGCAGATTGTACTTTATCCTCATCTAACTGATTTAACTCAGAAAGAATTTGATCCCTATCTGGCATTAAGTCAATATCATCTCGATGAATGGGAAAATTGTAAAATCCAGGATCGCGTTCAATGTAAGTCAAAAACTCATGATCTGGTATGCGCCTCATAGGAACATACTTATTTAGAAAGTCAAATAACTTTTCATCCTTGGTTAAAAAGTGCCTTGGTCCATAAGTGTATGGATGACCACCATAGAAAAAAGTCCTACAGCCACCCCCTAATAATGAACCTTTTTCAACCAAGGTTACGCTATACCCCATATCTGACAAAAGATGAGTAGCACAGCAGCCTGCAAATCCCCCGCCAATCACAAGTACCTTAATCATAATTACTCCTTTTGTTTTGCATATTGTTACCAGTTACTCTTTGCTAAAAAACATTGAATTATCATTAATTCACAATCTGAGCCAAAAAGCAAATATCTTTATTTTGAATAGATATATTGAACCGATTGGGCATCATATTGATGAAATTCAATCTTATTGCCATCGGGATCTTCTATCCAAAATTGCCAAGCACCATCACGGTCTGATCTGTACACATTGGCATTATAGCCTTTTTCTGTAATTAAATCGGCCCATTTATTGATGTCTTCTACCTCAAAACATAGATGCCTAAATAAACCACCAGAAGGTTTAGGTTCTTGTTCTTTAAAAAATTCAAGAAATGTTCCATTTTTGACCAACATAAATATACCATACAATTCACCATATGGATTTTTAAACTCATAAATTACCTGACAGCCAAGCAAATTACAGTAAAAATCTATAGTTTTTTGTAGGTCAGTTGCACCTAGACAAGCATGAGAAAGTCTTTTAATCATTGTGCTTAATAGATTTTGTCAACTACTTAATTTGTATTTCTGGCCAAGGCAAGATAAAATGTCCACCTCCTTCTATATATTCTTGATGTCTGTTCATAATTGGCTCTGAGTATCTCCAAGCTAATATAAACACATAATCAGGTTTGCGATCGTAGATGGCCGAAGATGGAAGTACCGGAATATGATCTCCAGGAGTAAACAGGTTATGTTTGGCTGGATTATCATCGACGATAAAGGTTAGTAAATCGCCAAGTTCAAAGAGATATAAGAACGTGGTAACACCTACGGATGCACCATAACCAGCTATCGTCTTTCCTTGTGCCTTAAGATTTTTCAGAAGGGCAATTAGTTGTTGCTTAATTTCAGATATTCTAGCACCAAGAGCGATAAAAGGTTCAGCACGATCTACGCCAAGACTTGTCTCCAATTCGATTAGTTTTTTCACAGAGGGTGAAACAGGGCGCAAACCTCCGGCAAGTTGCACAAAGCCCCTCAAAGAACCACCTTTAGGAGACACTCGATCTATATTTATCAATTCCATACCATTTTCTCGAAAGAACGATTCCAGTGGCTTGACTGAAAAATAACTCAAATGCTCATGATAAATATAGTCAAAAATACCTTTTTGTAGCAAATCAACTATGTAGCCAGTTTCAAACACAAAAACCCCATCAGGTGCTAGTAATTCCCGAACTCCGGCAAACATATCTTTTAAATTATCAATGTTTGCGAAGGTATTATTAGAAGTGATTATGTTCGCGACTCCTCGCTCTTCCCTAATTTGAATTCCTACAGCAGAGTTAAAGAAAACAGGCAAAGTTTCCACTCCTGATTCAGTTGCTTTTCTGGCAATTTCAACGGCTGGTTCTATTCCCAAAACTCGTAAACCTTTTTTTTGGAAACACCTTAGTACAGTACCGTCATTACTCCCAACATCTACTACAAATCCTTCAGATGGAGGACAAACCCATTGTATTACATCCTCGGCATATTTCTGGAAATGTTCAACTAAACCTAAAGAAACTGAAGTTGTATAAATAAAATTTTTGTACAACACTTCTGGATCTATAACATCCAGCAACTGTACTAGACCGCAATTATGGCATAAAAACAAATCTATTGGATAAACATCCTGAATTTCATTCAGACGATCGCTTGCGATGTAGTCATCCCCAACTGGTGTCGGCACAAATGGTAACACGAGTTGTAGTTCGTGGCTCCCACACAAACGACAGGTATCTCGACGGAATATTGACTTACTCATTTTTTGCTCCTTTCTTTTAGTCGAAACACTTAAATTATTTAATGGTGTCAATTGACGGGCCAATGACTCATGCCATTGTAAAGATATACCACCATCAACAACAATATTTTGACCCGTGATAAATGATGCCTTTGAACTACACAGAAATTCTACAACATTAGCAATATCTTCGGAAGTTGCCATCCGTCCCAAAGGAGTTATCTTTTTATAAAGACTATGAAGTTCTTCATTCTGATGATAAAACTCCTTGGATTCTTCTTTAATAACTGCGCCTGATGAAACGCAATTCACTCTTATTCCTCGATCGCCTAAAGCAACAGCATAAAAACGAACCATTTGGTTGATACCTGCTTTCGCAACATGATAGCTTAAAGGTTGTTCTTCTGCAATGAAATGACCAGCAGCAGAACTGACAATAACAATAGATTTTTCACCCTCATCAATAAATAGATTTTTCAAGCTATCAATTACATTTTT
The DNA here is from genome assembly GCF_041354475.1 of Microcoleus sp. NCBI lineage: Bacteria > Bacillati > Cyanobacteriota > Cyanophyceae > Oscillatoriales > Microcoleaceae > Microcoleus > Microcoleus sp. The sequence continues at coordinate 7,029 of NZ_JBGJZU010000026.1, read as the reverse complement.
GGTCGCTGTCAAGCTAACTTCTATCTGTTTTGTCCAATCATCTTTTTCTCCTTTATATCGTTGACAAAAAATTACATTACTTAGTTTTCCGTTTTGAGATATAATATCAGCCAAAATTTGATACAGGTGTTCTTGATCCAACAAATCCACAACAGAGTAGTAAACATTGGCAATATTATGCAGATCTGTTTCTGATGGAGCCCGTCTGCCAATAACCGATACAGTTTGACATTCTTGAGCTAACTTTTTTACCAAGATACGTCCTATACCTCTAGTACCACCGACAACAAGACTATGCTTTTTTTTCATACTAATTAATAACCTCCTACTGCAACAAATTTTTATACCTAGATAAAAAGGCACGTCCTAGCCGGGCCAATCCATAACAACTACTATGCTTCTCAGCAAGCATATCATAGCGCTGTTGCAACCTCTGATCCTCTTCTGTGTACTTTAGGTTCCCATCCAAATAATCTAACATTTCACGCACAACATCATTAATTTGTTCTGCGGTATTGTCCACAACTTTAATGTCCAACTCAGATAAAAGTTTAGTATGCCACATAGAACTCAAAGGAGGAGACAATACTTCAGCAAAAGTTAGATATCTTTGTTGGCTTTCAGACCAGTATAGCTTGGGAATAAAAATATCTTGGCTAGGCCAAGGTCGAGTGATCAACGGCACCCAGTTAGTTAGGACACATGGGACACCAAAAGTAGGGGGGACTAAACAAGGCCCAGAGTTTGAACCTAGAAAAAAGCGGCATTGCGACAGAAGAAACACATCCATCCAATCGCTTTTTTCTTCACTATGAGCATAGTCAATTACTTGTTTCATCGGTGACATTGGCATCATTTTACTGCTGCCTATACGGATCACCCATCCACCACTAGCTACAATAGAATTAATGGCTAACGAATATTCAGCAATATCCACATTACGAATGGAAGCTAACCCTTGTCGCTCATCATAAAAACTTGCTTCACGAATGTGGAAACAAACAAACCATGAGTCTTTGGACAGTCCTAAATTATGAAGAACAGACCAACCACGTTCTAAATCAGAATTTGATAACGTTAATAGTGGAGGACGCTTTTCAGATTCCCACTGTTTTTGCACCCTGGCTGCTGCCTGATAGAAAGGAATTACCTCCCCGTTGGGAAGATTGGCGATAAACACAGAATATTGCAACAATCTTGCAAGTGGCTGTAGACGCTGAACTTCTGATGGAGATGTAATTATTCTGATATATGAACCCCAGTAACCCAGCAAGGAAGAATTAGCAATTCGATTTGGGTCTGACAACAAAATAGTCTGTTCCAGAGGCTGGGATGTCAAAATTGCCTGTTTGACATAGTAATCTAATAGAGATATGTGACCAATAGCCTCAGCCCATTCCTCTGTAAGAAATTGGATTCCCATCTTGTCAAGTTGATGTGCTTTTGCTAAACTCTGCTTTACTTCTAACCCTCTGTCAAGAACGCTAAACCACTCATCAAGTTTACCCAAAAACCAATATCGAATTGCTATCGAAGCATATATCTCAATCCATTCTGGTTTCAGTTCTATTACCTTTTGCCAACACACAAAGGCTTCATCATACTGCTCAATTTCACTAAGTACATTGCCAAGAAATAGATAATAGTAGTGTTCAGATGGCTGATTGGGAATAGCCAGAGCTTTTCGGTAGTAAGTTACTGCTTCCTGTAATTTATCCTGCTCATGTAATACCATCCCTATATGCCAATGTGCGTCTGAACGGTGAGGATCAAACTCCAAAACTTTTTGGAAATTTTGAATTGCATTTTCAGGCTGCTTATCTGACATTAAAGTTCTGCCAAGTTGAAAGTATACTGTCTCGTTAGGCTGAAGGGTAATCACTCTTTCATAGCATTCAATTGCTGCTTTTAGCTGTTTTTTCAAATAAAAAGCATTGCCCAAATGATAGTGTGCTTCAGACCAGTCTGGACTCAAGGTGATTGCGTTTTGGAAATTTTCAATTGCTTTTTCCAGAAGATTATCCGCGTCCTTGACCGAGTTATAATTTTTTTCTACGCCACCCATTTGTGGGGCAATGGCTTGTTGATAATAAGCCATTGCATTGTCCACCGACAAAGGAGTTACACTTTTTTCATACAGATATTTGAGAGATAGACCTAAATAATAATGTGATTCTGGACAGCCTGGTTTGATAATAATTGTTTTTTGATAAGTATCAATCGCAATTTCAACCTTATCTAACTTTATAGAAATATCATAAAGGTATGCCAGTCCATCTTTCCAGCCTGGGTTCAGAGAAAGTGCTTTTTGATAATACTTAATAGCTTCTTCGGGATAATTATTGTCTAGGAGTAAGTTGCCAAAATTCCAGTATTCTTCCGAACTATTGCTTATATAGCTGTCTTCAAAATTTTTGCTGCTCAGATTAACAGCATTTTTAAGGTTATCAACTGCCTCAAAAATTTGGTCCTGTTTTAATAATGCCTTACCTACGCGCAAGTATTTTTCAGCGCTAATAGTTTTTTCCCAATCTGAACTAGGTAAGAGAAATTTCCAAGTGAGAGTATTTTCTTTTTCTGAATAGGAATCGATGTCGCTTGTCAACTTTTTCCGCTTTTGCACCTTCCCAGATTCTGGTAGTAGCCAAGCGTACTTGTGCAAAAATTCTCTTCCAATTGAAGTATGATCATTATTATCTATATGATTAGCTTTTGCTACAGAGTGATACCGCTCTTGTAACTCGCGATCCAAAGCTGTGTACTCAACTTGGCCATTAAGCCTTTGCAACATTTCCATAACCACAGCATTAATTTCTTCGGGACTATTATCTACAGCCCTAACACCTAACTCGGAAAGAGCCTGGGTACTAAAGGCATGACCTACGGGGGGAGACATAGCTTCATTAAAGTCAAGATAACGGTGTTTATTTTCAGACCAATATAATTTAGGGATAAAAATATCTTGACCGTACCAAGGTTTACTGTTTGTTCCCAAGGGAGCCCAGTTAGTCAAAACGCATGGCACTCCAAAGACTTCAGGAACCATACATAGTCCTGAACTTGTACCTATGAAAAAACGACATTGAGCACAAAGAAATACATCCATCCAATCGCTTTTCACTTGACTGTGGGCATAGTCAATTACCTGGTTCATAGCTGGTAGAGACTGCATTGTTGAATCCCCCATACGGATTACCCATCCACCACTCTCTACTATTGTCTGGATCGCTAAATAATATGTCTCAATTTCCACATTTCGATAATCTTGACACTGCTTCCCTTGATGATAATCACCATTAAACCCGTTACCTCTAGCGTGCAAACAAACAAACCAAGCATCTTTAGGAACTCCCAGAGATTGCAAACAATTCCAACCTCGGTCATAGTCTATACTTGACAGGGAAATTAATGGTGGACGCTTTTCTATTTCCCATTGTTTTTGTACGGCTGCGGCAATTTCATTGTAAATAGTTGTTATTCCATCAGCGAGTTTTACCGAATATAAAGTATCTGTCAAGTAGCTTACTAATGGGGAAAAGTTTTCGATGGCAACAGGATCGGAGATTATTTCTATATATTCTCCCCAATAGCTCACCATACAAGGATTTGCAGTATTACAAGGATCTACCAATGCAAGAGTGCGATTCTGCGGCAACCAGCCCAGAATTTTCATCTTTACATACCCATCTAACATACCTAGATGGCCAATAGCTCCGTACCAGATGGGGTCGAGAAACCTAAATCCCAATTTATCTAGTCGATAAACTTGTGCCAAACTATATTGAATATTGGATGCTATTTGAAGTATGTCAATCCAGATTTCACGCTTCCCACATAACAAAAATCTAATTCCAATCAAAAGATATCCCCATATCCAGTCAGGCTTTAGCTCAACCACCTTTTCCCAATAATAAATTGCTTCATCTTGACGATTGATTTCATCAAATGATATTCCTAATTGTAAGTAAGCTTCAGCTAGGCTAGAAATTATATCTTCTTCAAGATTAGGGTTAATTAGGAGTGCTTGTTGGTAACTATCAATTGCCTGATTCCATCGACCGCTAGCTGCTAATGACTTTCCCACAATGTACCAGTTATCCGGTTGCAGTTGCAGCAGCATTTCCTTGGCTTGTACGAACCCAGGATTGAGTTCTATCGCCCGTTGGTAAGCGAAAAAAGCTTCTCCTTCTTGGTTGAGTGTCACCAAACTATTGCCAAATTTTGCCCAAATATCCCAGTTATCCGGTTGCAGTTGCAGCAGCATTTCGTAGGCTTGTACGAATCCAGGATTGAGTTCTATCGCCCGTTGGTAAGCCGAAATAGCTTCTCCTTCTCGGTTGAGTGTCACCAAACTATTGCCAAATATTGCCCAAATATCCCAGTTATCCGGTTGCAGTTGCAATAGCATTTCGTAGGCTTGTACAAACCCAGGATTGAGTTCTATTGCCCGTTGGTAAGCCGAAATCGCTTCGGCTTCTTGCTTGAGGGTTACCAAAATATTGCCAAATTTTGCCCAAATGTACCAGTTATCCGGTAGGAGTTGCAGCAGCATTTCGTAGGCTTGTACTAACTTAGGATTCAGTTTGATTGCCCGGTAAGCAGAAGCTATTTCTGCTTCTTGCTTGAGTGTCACCAAACTATTGTTGTAATAGGTTTCTTCTATAGGGGGCAGGGATAATATCTTTTGGTAAATTTCAATAGCTTCGTCGAATTTCCCTTGTTTTTCCAGAACCAAGCCTAAATCATTCATGGCTTTGGCTAAGTTCTCATTACTGTTGTGAATATTTGGTTTTAAATTAATCGCATGATCGTAGGTGACTATCGCTTTCTGTAGACATACAGAAGCAGTAGATAAAATTAACTTTGCAATAAATTCAGGAGATTGGTGAAAACCCGCTACAATTTCTTGTCGAGTCATCCCGTTCATAAGATGTTGAAGGTAATGATTTTTCCCACTATCATCTGGCTCACGTTTTAGGTAATTCATATAAGATTTTTCTAAGAAATCCTCATCATTTAATTGAGAGGTTGTTTCCAAAAAATCTTCATTTCTAAGGTATTCTAAAGCACTGATATAGTTTTCGCTATCCCTGATTTGTCGTAGAACTTCTAATAATTTTTCACATAATTGCTCACATTCAGGCAAAGATTTTGAGTTAACCTCAAGTGCAAGCTGATAAAATGTATCGCCTAATTTATTGTAAAAGCCATAAAAATTTGGGTTGGAATTAATGGCTCGGTCATACTCCACGATAGCTTTGTCCCAATGACCAAGTTCTATCCAAATATCTCCTATGTTATGGTGGGACCAAGCAGAACTAGGATTTAACTCAATTGCTTGTTGGTAAGCATTAACAGCTTCATCCAATCGACCCAGCTTTGCTAATATTTCTCCCAAATTATGGTAAGACCAATAAAATCGGGAATTTTGTTCAATAGCTTGTGCATAGACTACGATAGCCTCTTCTAATTTATTTTCCTTGATGAGAGCGTTTGCTAGTTGTAAATAATTAACATTCATTTCCTTTCCTCCTATAATTAAAGAACCACACTATAGCAATCCTAAGTGAGTCGTAAAATTTTTACCCCACCCCAACCCTCCCCTTACCAAGGGGAGGGAGTAAGAAACTCACAAATGATTTAGGATTGCTATATCAACATTTGTTATCGTTCCGACCATCCAAACTTTTCGATAAATTCCTTTGGAATCATACTTGAAGCTTGATCCGCTTGTTCAGGAGTAAACACTTCTCGCCATTCATTAATACTCCCTTTGCGATAATGAGTTCCTTCCTTGAATTTCGGAGGTTCGGGAAAAGTAAATCGTGATTTTTCTATTTCATAAAAGTCTAAAATAGATTCCCAAAAAACCTGGGGATTAGTTGCCAAATCATCAAACTTGGTAAATAAAATTTTGGGGTGGAATAATGGATTTTTTTCGGCATCTAACCATCCTTGTATCCACTTGATAGCATAAGGCAAAAATCCGCTGTTAATTTCCCAGTCTATCTTTTCATTTAATGTCATCAAATAATAGCCTTCGGGATATTTGAAGTTTCTAAATAACTCTATTTGATTCCCCTCAGTTCTAGCTTTATTCATGTGAGCTATCCAAGATAGAATTGTTTGACGAGGATCTCGAACATTAACGACTAATCTGTCTAACGTTAGGCTAATTGCAAACACATTCCACTCAGAAGGATTTGTATGGTCTACCCACACACCTGACGTTACAGACCTATTGATGGAATTGTAGAATTTTTCCGGGTATGATAAATTCAAATAATAATCATTGATGCCACCAATGTTCCTGTTTAATGACAAACCCGGTAAATTCAATCCTTTCAACAACCCATCGCTAATATATATCGTTGCACTTTTAGGTAAGGAACATACAAAAATTGCCCCTAACTCTCCCTTGGCAAGCATTTGGTAAAATTTGATTTGATTTGACTTATAAAAGTTAAGCATTGCCTTTTCCCGCTTACTCTCCATTAAAAGTAAACGTCCCATTTCCCAAAAGAACTCTGAAGAGTAAGGATAGGTTTCTATAAGTCGTTTATCGTATTCAATTAATTGCTTTGATTCACTATCTTTAGACATTTGCTCTGCCAGATGGCGAAGTTCCTTTACCAAATCAGGTTTAATTGTAATATCTGTATCGGAACTATTAATTGAGTGGTTAATTTTTCGGCTCCGTGCTATCGCCTTAGCTAATTCGTAGTGTGTTTCTGCTAAATTAGGCTTAATCGAGATCAGTTTTTCGTATATTTCTATTGCCTTTTTCCAAGTGTTTTGTTTAGCATGGACATTACTTAATCTAAACAAAATGTCCCAGTTATCCGGTTGCAGTTTCAGCAGCATTTCGTAGGCTTGTACGAATCCCGGATTGATTTCTATCGCCCGTTGGTAAGCAGTAATTGCTTCGGCTTCTCGCTTGAGTGTCACCAAACTATTGCCGAATTTTGCCCAGATGTCACTGTTATCCGGTTGCAGTTTCAGCAGCATTTCGTAGGCTTGTACGAATCC
>NZ_JBGJZU010000025.1:54915-78787 GCF_041354475.1 Microcoleus sp. | reverse complement strand
CCTGTGGAGTAGACAAACCTCTCAAGAGTCATCTTGAGACTACGATGAATCAGGAAGTTAACACCAAAATTTCTAATGTCCAGCTAAGTCTAGACTTTGGTAATTTTGGGTAGGTTTAACAGAGCGGCTTCACCATCAACAATGGCTGCTAAGGATATTGTCGCCATTGCATCAGGCGACGCTCAATTCAAAACATTAACCAAGGCTTTAACAGCCGCAGGATTAGTTTCAACTTTACAAGGAAAAGGCCCGTTCACTGTGTTCGCACCGACAGATGCGGCCTTCGCTGCTTTACCAAAAGGCACTTTGGATGATTTGCTCAAACCCGCGAACAAAGCTAAACTGACCAAGATTTTGACTTATCACGTTGTTCCTGGTGCTGTTTTATCTACTGGCCTGAAATCCGGTAATGTTACCAGTGTTGAAAAAACCCCCCTGAAGGTAGTAGTTAGTGGCGGCAAGGTGACAGTAGAGGGTGCTAATGTTGTGAAAGCTGATATCAAAGCTAGCAACGGCGTGATTCACGTAATTGATAAGGTTTTGATCCCGGCTGATGCCAAATAGAAGGAGGAGTGAATTCCTGACTACAAACCACCTCAACGGGTGCGTAATCAGGAGTTAATTTATTTGATGAAAAAACTCAAACAGGATTTTTAAATTTTGAGTTTTTTCACGTATTGTAGATCTTGCCATGCTTGGATCAGATTGCCTTGTAAGAGTGTGGCGACACCATTCAATACTCTAATTTCCGGTAGATTTGGGTTGAGAACGATGGCGGGTTTTAAGGCAGTTTCCGCAGCTTTGGGATGCCAACCATAAAGGTTGACAAAAGCTAGATAAGCATAGGCGTAGGGGTTTTTTGAGTCGATTTGAGTGACTTTTTCTAAAGCTGCGATCGCACCATTGACATTCTGTTGTAATGCCCTAGACAATGCCAACCCATAGGCCAATTCTAGATTATTGGGTTGTTGGTGCAATCGATATTCAAAGGCTTGTTCCGCTTGTATGGTATAATCTTGAGTTGGATCGTACTGATTGATGCGTCCAATCTGCTCAAACACTGGTTCTAAACCGGGCAATCCTTTCGGTAAATTAGCAGCCATTGTCCTCAATTGAGTCACCAAATCCAACTCAACCTTTTCTAGATTATCCTCATTCCCAGGCTTCTGGTTCTTCGGCTTCTGGTTTTGCTTCTGGTTCGCCGGCTCTGGCTCAATCCTAACAGTAACTGTCCCCACATTCATCGGATAAGTTTCTCCGGTGTTCCGATTCAGATAAGTAGCTTCGAGATTGTAACTTCCTGGTGCAATATTAGCAGGAGGAAGCATGGCAGTGCGATCGACAACTCGAAATCCCACAGCAAATTTATCAGCCTCCAGCATCCCCGGATGCAAAGTCCCTTGGGCGATCGCGCGATCGTGTAAAATCTCAGAAGTTTGTCCCGGCTGTTGGATTTCGCTACCTCCGCGATTTTTCCATGTTACCAAGACTAAACCCGACTGCAACTGCCGCCAAGGCCCAGACCAAATATATGTTACTGGAATCGGAACACCGGGAACTGCTCTGGCTGGAACAGTAACTTGCTCTAATTGTACTTGCGATCGCGCTTCATTCAAAGGCTGGATTTCCACAGCCCGCCATCGCTTCCGATAAAGATTCAAATTAGTAAAATCCGGCAAAAACCAAGTTTTTTGCAACTGAAATTTATCGCCTTTTTCGATAGCAGCCACCGCTGCATTTTGAGCAATTTTAATCCGTTCGCGAATCGAACCTTGGTCTCCCGTTTTAGTGACAAACCAAGAAAGCGATCGTACATCTTGCGGCACTTCTTTTAAACTTGTCCCCACCTGTCGCCCGTAAATCTGAAAATTAGCCAAAGCACCATAATAATTCAAATTATGCTGATTAATTTCCGGTGTGGAAGGTAAGACACCTAAAGTCGATTGTAAATAAGGTTCCGTCTGAATAATTTCTGCAATTACCTCCCGGTGCGGCCACTCTTTGCCAAAGTAAGGATAACTCGAATTTCCCGGACTCACCATTTCGACTAAATTATGTCCTAGAGCACCTCCCAGCGGCCACATATGAAACAACATCGCCAGTGTTGCTAAGCCCATTGTACCCCAACGAATTTGCCTTCCCCATCTTTGGGGCCACATAGTCAAAAAGTATGCTAAGAAAATTGATAAAACTGGTAAATATGGCACAACATAGCGACCGTCTTTATTAATGTTGACCGAATTAATCAGATAAGCTCCTAGCCAAAAAATAGCCAGCCACCCACAGGAATTAAGCTGAAAACTTGACCCCAGATGCCCTCGATGTCGCCAATAATAAAGTAGCAATCCGACTAAGGGAATGAGTAACAGCGGCCAAGAAACCTGTTCGGGTAAGTGTTGACCGTAGTAAATCCAAGCATCGATTGTATTGAGCGCTGGGTCTCCTTCGGCGATCGCCGAATCGAAAGTTGCCCGTTTTCCCCCGGTCAAAATTAACAGCCAATTGGTTTTTGCCCAAGGTCCAAATACTGCCACTGATAGTAATAAAGCACCGCCTAATTGAGCTAATCTTCCCCAAGCTTTTTTTCGGAAAGTAGCGACAGCTAACCAGACAATGGGGGTAAATAGAAATAATACAGTGGTGTGTTTGGCGAGGATGGATAAACCGAGAGAAATGCCGCTTGCGATCGCCCAAAAGTAAGACGATAGAGAAAGAGACCAAACTTGTGCCTGTTTGCGAGAATTAATCCGCCTATTTGCATCAACATCCGTGTTATGGGTGATGTCTTCCCTCAAGGTACCCCGATCGACATCGAAGGGCCCGCTTGCTTCAGAAGCCTTCCACATTGTCAGACAAAAGAAAGTCAAAGTAATCGCCGCAGTGACAGGATAGTCGAGTAAAAATTGCAAGCGGAACCGATAGAGCCCCGGTAAAACTACACAAATTGCAGCGGCCCACAAACCGACTTGCCGATTAAATAATTGGACGCTCAGACAGTAAACTGAAACCAGGAGAATGGCACTAAATAATAAAAAAACTAAGGTTGCTTCATCGGGCCGAGTCCCAAATATACGCAAAAACGGCACTGTGGCAATAAAAATTAAGGGCGGAATTTTGGTGGAAAGTAGCCAGAAGTGGGTCCACCATTCTCCCGATAACCATTGGGGATGTTGGAGTACCTGCAAGTAATTCAGGGTGCTGGTGAGGTATTCTGCTTGATCCCAGGCGGGGACAGAGCGATCGAAGGTGAACCAGAGGCGATCGCTAATCGCCCCCACCAGCCAAATTATGCCGAGGACTAGCAGACTGTAGTCTTCATTGCCCCGATGTTGCCGTGCCATTGCGATTTTGGGTATTAAGTTGCAGCTTTTAGCTTACAGGCGGGGGGTTCCCGCGCGATCGAAATTTTTTTTTAGCAAACTACTTGCTAATTCCCGATCTCTCTGTTACGATAGTTAAGCGTAAAAAAACAAGCCGGGATAGCTCAGTTGGTAGAGCAGTGGACTGAAAATCCACGTGTCACGAGTTCAAGTCTCGTTCCTGGCATCTTACTTATTTGCTATATCAGTTGGTAGTTTGAAGTTAACAATTCTACCAGAGTTCCAATTTTCCGATAGACCTTGGTTGGGCGTGCCTTTATAATTACCCAGGGCTGGCTGAACAATCCATCGCTTTCCTAACAACAAGAGCGATCGATATATTCAAACTTGGTTAAATATAATATCAAATCCGGTAGCATCTGAATTATTCAAATCTACTCTCTCCCTCTGTGTCCTCTGTGTTCTCTGCGGTTAAATCACCTGACGATCTAACCGGAAACGATATAACTCAAAAAAAAGAGGGGATTCCCCTCTTTTTTTATAACAGTGACTGGGATTTATTCTACAGTCGCCGGAGGTGTTTCTACCTCTAATGTGGCTTCCGGTGTTACTTCCGTTACTGCTGCGGGTATTTCTTCCGGCAAATCTTCTTCCATTGCTGATGGGATGTCTTCGAGTATTTCATCGGAGAGTTCATCAGAATCGATCGCATCTACAGGAATTTCCATGCTAGCTTTAGCTTGTTTTTGAGCTAGCATTTTTTCACGGAACTTGGCTGCCATTTCTTCAGCTTTTTCGTACACCAATTCACGATTTTTGACCATCGCTCCTGGTTCCGGTTCCAATTGTTTGGTGGAGAGAGAAATCCGACCTCTCTCAGCATCCAAGTCAATAATCATCACTTTCACTTCGTCGTTGACATTAAACACGCTATGAGGCGTATCGATGTGATCGTGCGAAATTTCGGAGATGTGCAACAAGCCGCTGACTCCGCCGATGTCGATAAAAGCACCGTAGGGTTTGATACCACGCACAGTACCGATGACCACTTCTCCAACTTCGAGGCGGTTCATCTTGCGTTCCACTAAGGCGCGACGGTGGCTTAAGACTAAGCGGTTGCGGTCTTCGTCTACCTCTAAGAATTTTAATGGCAATTCTTCAGCAACTAATTCTTCTTTTGGTTTGCGGGTGCTGATGTGAGAACCGGGAATGAAGCCTCGCAACCCTTCTATTCTCACCAGTGCACCACCACGGTTAGTGGCAAAAACTTGCGATCGCACTGTGGCATCTTCTGCTTGCAGTTGTCGAACTCTTTCCCAGGCCCGCATATACTCAATGCGTCGGATAGACAGGGTTAATTGCCCGTCTTCATTTTCATCGGTGAGGATGAAAAATTCTCTGGTTTCGTTTGATTGCAATACCTCTTCTGGGCTTTCCACTCGATTGATCGACATTTCCTGAATCGGAATGTACGCTGCGGTTTTAGCACCGATATCAATCAGAGCGCCCCTCGGTTCTATACTAAAAACTGTACCCGCTACTACATCGCCGGGGCTAAAGTGATAGTCATATTTATCAAGTAGGGCAGCAAAATCCTCGTGAGTAAAGCCGATATCTTTGACAGTGGTTTTGAGATTGACCATGCGAATAATTTCCTAGGATTTCTCTCCTTCATGTTTTTCGTTTGTGCAGGCAGATATTAGAGATTTTGGTAAAAAAGGAGTTAACTTTTTGCAAAATCTTTTACGAAAGTCAGTTTTTGCCAACTTTTGCCCGGTGCAACCGCACACAGGCGTTTGCCATTGCTCTTAATTTCAACTCTGTGTTAAAACGCTTAATTTTAACATTCAGAGTCCAGTAGACAATTATAACTTACCCACATACTGCTTTTAAATTAATTTAGACCACGACACGGCAGTGCCCAAGGAGTGTCAACTTAAGCTGTGGGCCCGCCAAGTCCGCCCGTCATCCCGCCAGTCCGACAGGGAATGAATTCCCTGTCTAATAGCTAAAGTCCTCTCAAAGAGGACTAATGAGTTGAAAATTCTTCTCTTGAGTCCTCTTGGAGAGGACTTGCGCTTTGAGGCTCTTGTTTCAACCCCTGCCGGACTATTGGTTGTACCTTAAGTTGACAGCCCGCCCCGTGTCCGCCCGTCATCCCGCCAGTCCGACAGGGGTTGAAACCCCTGTCTAATAGAAGACAGTCCTCTCAAAGAGGACTAATGAGTTGAAAATTCTTCTCTTGAGTCCTCTTGAGAGGACTTGCGCTTTGAGACAGGGAATTCATTCCCTGTCGGACTCGCGGGCCCACTAAAGGACTTGGCGGACTGGCAGCTTAAGTTGACACTAATGGGCATTGCCGTGTCCTCAGATAATTTTAGGGTAGGGACACGGCACTGCCGTCTCCTAATTTCGGCTACTAATAATTCCGATGCTACCGGAATTGATATCATCCACTTCCGACAAATCTGGGTCATTTTCGGGGGGAGTTTCTGGACACAAAGCTTCGATGAGGGGACTCTGAAGGTGATTTAGGGTATCTACAAAATCTCGGATGCCTCGAAATTGCCGATATACAGAGGCGAAACGGACATAAGCGACTTCGCTCAGCGGCCGCAGATGTAATAATACTAATTCTCCAATGTCCGAACTGGTGACTTCCCGGAGCGATCGAGCTTGGAGTTGGGCTTCAATTTCTTCTGCCAGAGTTTCTAGTTGCCCGGAAGACAAACCGGTTTTTTCACAGGCCCGAACCAGTCCCCGGACTAATTTTGAGCGATCGAAAGATTCGCGTTTACCATCCCGTTTAATTACTGTAATCGGCACAAATTCGATGCGTTCGTAAGTTGTGAACCGATGCTGGCAATTGAGACACTCGCGCCGCCGCCGAATACTTTGACCCGATTCGGCTGAGCGCGATTCCAGAACGCGACTATTGGTGTGTTGACAGGAGGAACAGCGCATGATTGCTGAGTTTTACAGGCGTTGCCAGAAAATTGCAATTCATCTGACCCTGTACGGATCAGATGAATTGCTGGACTAGAAATATCGATCGGCTTATTTGCCAATCCGAGGGGGTTCCCGGAAGGCGATCGCAAAAAATAGTACACCTAATGCCAAAGCCAGAATCAAAATGTAAGCAACGCTTTCCATGTTTAAAGTTTCCTTCTCTTCCCTTGCAGTTTTATTTTATCTTAATTATCGCTTTCTCAGTTCACGGATATTTCTGAAAACTGAATATCTTGGGCGATTTTCAATGACAGGCAAGATGCCTGTTCCACAAAAATTAATTTTTCTTGTGGGGTGGGCATCCTGCCCGCCCAACCAAGGAATATGTAACAGGTGCAAGATATCAAAAAACCCGGTTTCTTCAAGAAACCAGGTTTTGCAGCACCGGGAACAATTCCCGATGCCCAATAGTTAGAGAAACCTAGATAGATTCTTCTGCTATACAAATACTAGACTTGTCTAGACATTTGCTTCTCGCTTCATCGGGAGCATGGGAGCGGTTATCCCTCGGCGAGCTTTCACGCTTTAGCCAAACGTGATAAATTAATCGCTGCATTCAAATCTTTGTCTATCGAATGACCGCAACTTCCACAGTTGTAAGCTCTTTCTTTCAGCGCTTTTTTGCAAATCGCGCAGGGTTTGAATATGGCACACCAGTAGCTTGTCTACAAGTGTACCATTCTGTCTACTTAATTTCTAGCTAAGGACTTTCTCTTCTGGTGGTGACGTCGCCCAACTTTTGGAACAAGCCCCATTCGACTTGTTCTTCCATGTCAGCTTCAACTCCAGCAAACACGTCGCGGAAGATTGTCCGAGAACCGTGCCAAATGTGGCCGAAGAAGAACAGCAAAGCAAAGCAAGCGTGTCCAAAAGTGAACCAACCACGAGTAGAAGTACGGAAAACCCCGTCAGACTTCAAAGTTTCGCGATCGAATTCAAATACCTCACCCTTTTGGGCGGCGCGAGCAAACTTCTTAACATCCAAAGGACTGCTAAAGGTTTGACCGTTATATTCGCCACCGTAGAAAGTGACAGTAACTCCACTTTGTTCAAAGCTGTATTTAGATTCAGCACGACGGAAGGGAATGTCAGCGCGAACGATGCCATCTTTGTCGGTCAAAATCACAGGGAAAGTTTCAAAGAAATTCGGGAGACGGCGAACCGACAATACCCGACCTTCGCTGTCAGTAAATACTGGATGACCCAGCCAAGATTTAGCAATACCGTCGCCATTAACCATCGCGCCGGCGCGGAACAAACCACCTTTAGCAGGAGAGTTGCCCACGTAGTCGTAGAAAGCCAATTTTTCCGGAATTTGCTCGTAAGCTTCTTGGAAACTAGCGCCACCGGCTAAACTAGCTTGGGCTCGGCGATCGATTTCTTGTTGGAAGTAGCCGCCATCCCACTGATAGCGAGTCGGGCCAAAAAGTTCGATCGGAGTAGCAGCCGAACCGTACCACATAGTACCAGCCACCACAAAAGCTGCAAAGAACACAGCAGCGATACTGCTAGAAAGCACTGTTTCGATATTCCCCATCCGCAGAGCTTTGTAAAGCCGTTCCGGTGGGCGCACGGTCAAGTGGAACAAACCAGCAATTACGCCGACTACACCCGCTGCAATGTGGTGAGCCACGATGCCACCTGGATTGAACGGATCGAAGCCTTCAGGGCCCCAGGCAGGAGCCACTGGTTGGACGTGACCGGTCAGACCGTAGGGGTCAGAAACCCACATTCCAGGTCCGAAGAGTCCAGACAGGTGAAAAGCACCAAAGCCGAAACAAAGTAAGCCAGAGAGGAACAAGTGAATGCCAAACATTTTTGGCAAATCGAGGGCGGGTTCGCCAGTGCGGGGGTCTCTGAACAGTTCCAAGTCCCAAAATACCCAGTGCCAGACTGCTGCTAAAAACAGCAAGCCAGAGAGGACGATGTGGGCAGCGGCGACGCCTTCAAAGGACCAGTAGCCCGGATCGACGTTACCTTCGCCGGTAATGCTCCAACCACCCCAAGAACCTGTGACTCCTAAACGAGTCATAAAGGGTAGCACGAACATCCCTTGACGCCACATGGGGTTGAGAACTGGGTCTGTGGGATCGAAAACTGCTAATTCGTAAAGGGCCATTGAGCCGGCCCAGCCTGCCACGAGGGCAGTGTGCATTAAGTGTACAGAAATCAATCGGCCTGGGTCATTTAAGACGACTGTGTGTACGCGATACCAGGGTAATCCCATTGACTGCGTTGCTCCAAGGTGTAAGTGATGATGTCTATTTTGAATCAAAAATCAGATTTTAATTCCTGAGCAGTTACCTGCGGGTTTTAAATCCTGGTTTTTGCCTTCTGCTTTCTGCCTTCGAGGATGGAGGCGTAAAAATGAAAGTTATTTAACGAAGTGTATCGAGTCTTAGAACCGATTGCAATATGTAGGCATCACATTAGTTGGGGGTTGCCGATTTGACAGTGGGCAGAAATACTCCCAAGGCGATCGATTACTTGCTCGGCATCGATGAGTCTGGTCAGTACGACACTGCCGATATTTTTGGCGGGATCGCTATTGTCTGGGGGGACTGTCGGTTTAACCTCTACCATGAGTACGGCATCTTCTACGCGGTAGAGCCACATTTTTTCCTTTTGGTCCCAGAGGCAAACGTTAAGTTGTGTAATGTCTGGTTGGCGTCTCCAGCCGGCATCTGTCCACAAACCACCTACTCCCCAGACGCGCCCGATCGTCCAACCGTCGGATAAGAAGAAATATTTCACTTGTGTACGCTTGAGATTTTGTTGTCTAACATAGCGCAAAATTGCCACAGTCTCATTACCCCGCCTCCCAATCTTCTATCTGTAGCCCTTGTACTCTGCTAAATTCCCTAACATTATGAGTGACTAAGATTAAATTATTTGCCAAAGCAATAGCAGCAATTTGCAGATCGTTTGAGCCGATAGGAGTTCCCAAACTTGCCAAATCTCTCCTAATCTTGCCATATATTTCCGCACAAGCATCATCAAACGGCAGAGAAACGAACTGACTTAAAAAAGATTTTTGTACATTTAAACTCTTTTGGGGGTTATTGCTACCCATCGCTCCGTAAAATAACTCGGCTTTTACCACAGAACAAACCCCAATTTTATCGGCTACCACAGTATTAAAATGAAGGTCGATACTAGGCGATCTACCCTTTAAATACATGATACAAACATTAGTATCTAGCAAATAAACCAAAGAGCTATTACTCATCAAAAACCCATCATATCGTCATCCATTTCATCAGAAATTCCCCAGCCATCATCATCAAAATCAATATCCGCACAACTCCCAGACAGATTTATCAGTCCTGAAGAATGCAGCATATTATTTTGCCTGAAAAATTCCTTCAAACCTGCCTCATCGCCAATATCGAGCATCTCCTTTAACTCATCCAAATCGATTAACCCATCGCGAAAAGCACTTAAGACTAAATCTCTCAGAATTTTTCGTGACAAATCCCCCCATTTATCCTCGATCTTATCTACTAACGTATCGGGTAAATTAACTGTAATTTGCATATATTAAAAACCCCCTCGCTCTCCATTTATATTTTAGTTGCTCAAACCACATCTCCCAACATCGCCCTAATATCCGACTCCAAATATTTAATATCCCACTCGCTTGGTGCATGGTATATGGGTGCGTGCATAAGTATTGATAGGCGAGGATTCCCAAGACGATACCACAGCCAAATGTGGGTATCTAGTAAGAGCTTCATGACAAGACATCCCAAGTTACGAGGTTAGAGGTTGGTTCGATGATATCTCCGATAATTTTGCCGCTATCTTTGGCAGATCCGAAGGCTGCTCGTTTACTTTTTTTGATGGGGGAGATAATGGCAACAGGTCGATCGTTTTGGGCGATGGTGAGGGGTTCGCCTGTTTGTATGGCTTGGGTGAGTAGGGCTTGGATGGTTTCGGGAAAGTCGGAAAGGGCGATCTGTGTCATGGTGTTGGTGGGGTTAGTGGCAGGTTAGGGGATAGGGACTTGGCGTACATCGATTTTAAGCTGTTGTGCATATTGTTACGCGATCGACTATTAGCTATAATATGTCATGTAAGGCATAATTTACCAAAATGACATGGAACATCGACTTTCACTCTGATTTTTACTCTGAGTTTACCGAATTCCCCACCGATGTCAGATTAGAGCTTGCAGCCAAACTCGCACTGCTACAAGTATTTGGTCCAAATCTCAAGCGCCCCCACGTCGATACTCTCAATGGTTCTACCTATGCCAACATGAAAGAACTTCGGTTTGAGGCGGCTGATGGAGTTTGGCGAGTCGCTTTTGCATTTGACCCGCGCCGAGAAGCGATTCTGTTAGTAGCTGGTGACAAATCTGGTGGAAGTGAAAAGCGATTTTACAAGCAACTAATTAAAATAGCAGATAGTAGATTTTCCGACCATTTGACTAAGTTAATGGAGCAAGAAAGAGATGACAATTAGCCTGAAGACTGTTATGGAGAATTTACCTCCCGAACAACGAGCAATAGTCGAAAAGCGAGCTGCCGAATTAATTGCAGAAGAAATGACATTGCAAGACTTACGAAAAGCTAGGAAATTTACTCAGATTCGCATGGCAGAATTATTAAATATGCGTCAAGAAAATGTCTCGCGACTCGAACGCCGTGCGGATTTGTTGGTATCTACTTTGCAAAGTTATATCGCGGCAATGGGTGGAGAGTTGTCATTTGTCGTAGAATTCAAAGATCGACCCCCCGTAAAAATTACTGGATTAACATCGATGTTGGAAGAAAGCAGCTATACTAATGGAGAGGAAGAGTTTTAATTGACTAAACTAAAACCTAATTTTGCCAGATGTTTATTGTTTCAATCTAAAATCTAAAATCTAAAATCGAATGACTGCACAAACACCAGTACAATTCCAAGACAGTTTCGACATCATCGTAGTTGGTGCCGGACACTCCGGCTGCGAAGCCGCCCTCGCCACTTCTCGCCTCGGCTGTCGCACTCTTCTCCTCACCCTCAACCTCGACAAAATTGCGTGGCAACCCTGCAATCCCGCTGTCGGTGGCCCGGCGAAAACTCAACTGACTAACGAAGTTGATGCGTTAGGCGGGGAAATTGGCAAAATGGCCGATCGCACTTATCTACAAAAACGCATCCTCAACTCATCGCGAGGCCCCGCAGTGTGGGCGCTGAGAGCCCAAACAGACAAGCGGGAATACGCCGCTGTGATGAACAATATTGTTGAAAATCAAGAGAATTTGACCATCCGGGAAGCGATGGTGACAGACTTAGTTTTGGGCAAAAATGAAGAAGTAATCGGAGTCGAAACTTACTTCGGTGTCGCCTTTGAATGCAAAGCTGTAATTCTCACCACTGGCACTTTTTTAGGCGGCACAATTTGGGTGGGCAATAAGTCGATGCCAGCCGGACGCGCCGGAGAATTTGCCGCCGTTGGTTTGACGGAAACTCTCAACCGTTTGGGCTTTGAAACTGGTAGGTTGAAAACCGGAACTCCGGCAAGAGTTGACAAACGAACTCTCGATTATACGAACCTGGAACCGCAACCAGGAGATGCCGATGTCCGCTGGTTTAGTTTCGACCCAGAAGTTTGGGTGGAACGGGAACAAATGCCTTGTTATTTGACTCGAACTACGCCCGAAACTCACCAGTTAATTAGAGACAATTTACACCTTTCTCCAGTCTACGGCGGCTGGGTTGATGCGAAGGGGCCGCGCTACTGTCCGAGTATTGAGGATAAGATTGTCCGGTTTGCAGATAAGGAAAGTCACCAGATTTTTATTGAACCGGAAGGTAGGGATATTCCTGAACTTTATATCCAAGGTTTTTCGACGGGTTTACCGGAAACTTTGCAATTGCAAATGTTGCGGACTTTGCCTGGTTTGGAAAAGTGCGAGATGATGCGTCCGGCTTATGCTGTGGAGTATGATTATTTGCCTGCAACTCAGTGTTTTCCGACGCTGATGACGAAGAAGATTGAAGGGCTATTTTGCGCGGGTCAGGTGAACGGTACGACTGGATATGAGGAGGCGGCTGCACAGGGGATTGTGGCAGGAATTAATGCGGCTAGATTTGCGAAAAATCAGGAGATGATTGTGTTTCCTCGCGAGCAAAGTTATATCGGGACTTTGATTGATGATTTGTGTACGAAGGATTTGCGGGAACCTTATCGGATGTTGACTTCGCGATCGGAATATCGGTTATTGTTGCGATCGGACAATGCGGATCAACGCTTGACGCCGCTGGGACGGGAAATTGGCTTGATTGGCGATCGACGTTGGGAATTATTCGATCGCAAACAAGCTAATATTGTGGCGGAGAAGAAACGCTTGTATTCGACGCGGGTGAAGGAACACGAAGACCTTGGCAAGCAGATTTTGGCGGAGACTCAACAATCGATTAAAGGTTCGATTACTCTGGCTGATTTGTTGCGTCGTCCTGGTTTTCATTATGTCGATTTGGAACGGTATAATTTAGGTGATTCTAGTCTGAAGTTGGCTGAGAAAGAAGGTGCAGAAATTGATATCAAATATTCTGGATATCTGCAAAAACAACAAAATCAAATTGATGAAATTGTGAGACACGAACGCCGACAATTGCCGGGAGATTTGGATTATATGGCAATTGGAACTCTCTCGAAGGAGTCGCGGGAAAAGTTGACCAGAATCCGGCCATTAACTATTGGACAAGCCGCGAGAATTGGTGGGGTGAATCCGGCTGATGTTAATGCTTTGTTGATTTTTCTGGAAGTGCGAAACCGCCAGCAGCCGGCTGGTGTAGGAAAATGAATAAATAGAACCGCAAAATTGATCTGCTTTTCCTTGATTTTTGGCTCAATTGTATGGGATATCCGTAGGGACAGGTAATACCCATTGGTGTCAACTTAAGCCTGAAAGCCCGCCAAGTTCGTCTGTGGGCTCAGGAATCCGCCAGGGGTTGAAACCCCTGTCTAATAGCTAAAGTCCTCTAAAAGAGGACTAATGAGTTGAAAATTCTTCTCTTCAGTCCTCTAAATTCAGAAAGCAACAAAAATAGACTTTTGAGAGCAGTTGAGAATGTTAAAGAGGGTCAAAGTTTAGTTGAAGTTAACTTGTAGAACTTGACAAGACACAAAATATTTGGTAATGTAAGTAGGTAGGCGCTGTAAAACCCAATTATGTAAAGGATTGTAAAGTATCCAAATGCCCTAAGCGTGGCTAAGTTAGCCCTGTTTACATACTGTTACATAGCTGTGTTTAATCCCGCTTACCTACTTATGTTGTAGTAAATCACAAAATAGAACCAAAAAAATTCTGATACAACTGATAATAGCGTTCATCTAACAAGAAATATACGACGGTATGTAACTATGGATATTGAAAAACTTAAAATAGAAGTTGAAGAACAGAGAAATTTATTGAATACCGACAGACTGGATGTGTCTTTTGGTGAGCTAATCAGTATGTATGAACGCAAGGAAATTGTGATTAAACCTGCGTTTCAAAGATATTTTCGTTGGGAGCAAGAACAGAAAACTCGATTTATTGAGTCTATACTTTTAGGCATTCCCATTCCTCCTATATTTGTAGCTGAGGATGGGGATGGAGTATGGGAGTTAGTTGATGGGCTTCAAAGAGTTTCGACTGTACTTTCTTTCTTTGGGATTTTGAGAATTGAAGATGACGGGATTAAAAGTGAAAAGAACAACTGGGTTTTAACGGAAGGCGAAAGAGTTCATGAGCTAGAAGGATTCACTTATGAAACCATACCCAATCAGTTTCGACTCAACATAAAAAGAGCCACTTGTCGAGTTGAAATTCTCAGATGGAATAGTAACTATGATATGAGATTTGAACTATTCAATAGATTGAATACAGGGGGTTCTCCTTTGACTCCGCAGGAGATTCGGAATTGTATTTACAGAGATATATCCAGCAAGTTCAATGATTTTCTAAAAAAGATTGCTCGTAATGAAGATTTTTGTACATTGATCGATTTGAGCTATGAGCAATACGAGCAGTTATATAATGAAGAGTTGGCGTTGAGATTTATTTCTCTTTACCAAAACCTGAATAATGTCAAAACCAGTATTTCACAACACATGACTGCTTTTATGAAGTCTGCGTTAGAGAACGAAAATTTTGATTATGCTGGTTATGAACAGATTTTTTCGCAAGTATTTGCTTTACTCGAGCCTTTAGGAAAAGAAATCTTTCGCCAATCTGACAAACAATTTGCAACGGCTCTTTATGATGTCATTACTATTGGTGTGGGAGAAAACTATGAATATTACCAATCTCAACCATCACAATTTATTCGGGACAAAATTAACAATGAAGTGCGTACTGATACCATTTTAAGGAAATTCTCAAGAAAAGGGGGGAACAATCAGAAAACTAGAATTATTAATCGGCTACAAGAAGCCCGGCGAATATTTGGAAGAGAGAAAAATAATGGCAACTGATCCTACTCTTTTAGAGCAAGAAATCATGTCAGACATAAGTGAAAGAAGAGATTTAATGTTTCGGCTCAAAGCACTAAGTCCACGATACCATTTTTCACCACAAGATGAAGCACTTTTTCTTAACTATTCAATACCGATAGTTTATTCTATTTGGGAGGGGTTTATTCAAACTTCTTTTCAAATATATATTCGAGAGTTAAACGAATTAAATCTTAAAATTAGTGATATTTGCTATCCCATTCTTATCTATCATATTGAATCGGAATTTCCGCAATTTAAACAATATCCAAAAAAAGATAAGCAGAATAATAAGGTAATTTTTTTTGACAAATTCGGGCAGTTTTATCAATGTAACGCCTTGAGAATTAGCTCGAAAGTGAATACAGAAAGTAATGTTGGTTTTAATGTCTTAAATAGAATATTAACAGACTTTAACCTTGAAACCATACTCACACATCCCGAACCCAATTACTCATTGCAAGATGATCTCGATAAGTTCCTTCTAAAAATCAGAAATGATGTCGCTCATGGACAAAACTCCATCGTTGTACACAGAGAAGATTTAGACAGAGCAATTAAACTGGTTAATAGACTTATGGATTTAGTATTTGAGAGAATTAAAACTGGATTTATAAACAAGTCTTATCTTCGATAGTGAATATCTTATTAGGAGTCTATAATAGTGAATACTCAGTTTAACACACCTACAAAAATAGCAATTGTAGTGCTTTCTTTCGCTTTGATAGTGTCAGCAATATTGAATGTCTTTCTCTACCAACAAGGGCAAAAGTATTACCTGTTATTAAATTCTACGGCACTTGACCCACTTGGCCTCAACTCCTATCCCAATTCAGCAGAAAAAACACAAAAACCTGTCATTGTTTTTTATGGCGATTCACGGGCTGAGAGTTGGCAACCACCTGACCAAATCAAGAACATAACTATCATCAATCGCGGTATAGGTGGCCAAACTACGGCGCAGGTTTTGGGACGTTTTCAGGAGCACGTAGCCTCGCTGAAGCCTAAGATTATTGTGATTCAAGTTGGTGTCAACGACCTCAAGGCAATTCCTCTGTTTCCAGAACAAAAAGAGGCGATTATCCGAAATTGTGAGACAAATATTGGGCAAATAGTGAAAAATTCTCTTGACACGGGAGCTAAGGTTGTGGTAACAACTATCTTTCCGTTAGGAACTTTGCCCATAGAAAGAAGGCCGTTGTGGTCGGATGATGTGCCGATCGCAATTAAGGACGTAAATGATTATATCAAAACGCTGGCGGGCGATCGGGTAATTGTGTTTGATAGCAGTCAGGTATTGGCGAA
Source organism: Microcoleus sp. (assembly GCF_041354475.1). Classification (NCBI taxonomy): domain Bacteria; kingdom Bacillati; phylum Cyanobacteriota; class Cyanophyceae; order Oscillatoriales; family Microcoleaceae; genus Microcoleus; species Microcoleus sp. The sequence goes on along the minus strand of NZ_JBGJZU010000025.1, from coordinate 62,683 downwards.
TTCCCAGGGGATTGTTGACCCGAAATACAGTCGAGATTTTCTGCATCTTAACTCAGAAGGCTATGCGGCACTTAACAAGGAAATTGCTGGTATCTTGGTGCCGTAGGATAACGCTGTCGCTCTGAAAAACATATCTAGTAGAAGTTCAATGACTCAAGGTGAAAGTTGAATGTTAAAATATAGTAGAAACCTTTACCGTGCTTGATTTCCAGTTATGGCTGAAAAATTAACAGTTAAAAACTTTGCTGGTATCACAGATTTGGAGATTGAGATCAAGCGCATCAATATACTGATTGGCCCCCAAGCCAGTGGTAAAAGTGTTTGCGCCAAACTGCTTTTCTATTTTAAGAACTTCGTATGGGAAATTTTATCGGCTGTAGAGAACGAGCAGACAAAACGCAATCTAGATTCCAACTATTCTAAGAAGTTTGAAGAATATTTCCCTCCTGACTCTTGGGGAAAACAAGATTTTTTTATCAGGTATGAGATTGCCAATGTTTTTATAGAAGTTAGTAGAAAACAGGACACAAGAGCCAAGATTTCCTTCCGCTATTCAGACTTGTTAAAGCAAGAATTTACAGACTTGAGCAATTTATTTAAAAAAGCAAGAGAGCAAAATTATCAACAAAATGCTGAGTATGATAATTTGGATACATTATATTCAACGAGATTCTTTTTAAGAAAGCGCTTAGTAGATTTTTTAGATACATCTATCTGTCGAGAGGCAGCTTTCAATCAGTTGTTTATTCCTGCTGGCCGTTCTTTTTTCTCTATTCTTCAGAGCAACATTTTTTCTTTTTTGTCAAGCGATAACGTGCTAGATCCATTTATGAGAGAATTTGGTTCGACCTATGAAAGATTCAAACATGGGGGATTCTCTAAAGATAGACTTGCAAATCAAGAAATACAAGATGAAATAGACAGTCTAATAGAGAATTCCCTATGTGGAAAGCACATACAGGAAAAAGGGAAAGATGTTCTAGAAGTTGCAGATGGAAGACGGATTAGTATCGCAAACTCATCTTCTGGTCAACAGGAAATATTACCTCTGACAATTATGTTAGCTACACTACCTTTTTTATATACTGGCAGACAGACAGTGTATATTGAGGAGCCAGAAGCACATTTATTTCCCAGCGCACAGCGGAATGTTGTCGAGCTGATTGCTACTGTATTTAATTGTCGCAAGGAACAACTTCAATTCTTCATAACTACTCATAGTCCTTATGTCTTAACAGCATTTAATAATTTACTCCAGGCTGGTCTCCTTTATCAGGAATCCAGCGGAGATGTGCAAGATAAATTAGAAAAAATTGTGCCTAGATACAAATCACTAGATGTTTCAGATCTCTCAGCCTATGTTTTAATGGATGGAAAATGTAGTAGTATTGTTTGTCCTGAGACTGGGTTGATAGATGCAAAAGTGATTGATTCTGTTTCTGATGACCTAGCTATTGAATTCGAGCAACTTCTGAACTTAGTTTGAATCCTATATGAAAAGTCTGCCAGAGTGTGAGGAATATAGATGTGACACAAAAATTGTATTGCAGGAGAACAAAAGTAAAATAACTTTCCTCAACCCGAATCAAGACAAAATATTAACAATTAAGGTTGATGGATGCGTTATCAGTGATAACGAGACTTTGCGTTGTGACTACGCCCTTATGCCTTCTGATGAAATAGAAATATATGTGGAGTTGAAGGGAAGCGATATTGCTCATGCAGTTGCACAACTAGAATCAACTATCGGATTACTTTCGGACAATGCCCAAAAAATCAAGAAGCTATGTTTTGTCGTATCTACTCGTGTACCTAAACAAACGCCAAGTATACAACAGCAACAAATTCAGTTTAAAAAAAAGTTTAATGCTAGTTTCCGAGTCAAGAATATTCAAGATGAGTATGATTTAAGTACCAAGGTAGGAGGTAATTGAGCATCAATCCAAATATTCATGCTGTCAACCGAGTAAAATCAGTGCGTCGTGCAGCAAACAGCAAGCAGGCTTGGATGTCTTCAGGTTCCAAATCGGGGAAGTCTTCTAAAATTTCAGTGACAATGACATTTTCTGCCAACATTTCTAAAATATCGCTGACTCGAATTCTCATGCCTCGAATGCAAGGGCGACCACCGCACTGACCGGGTGTTTGGGTAATACGAGCTAATTTGTCCCGAAGCCCCTTTTGAAAACCTGATTTCTAATTTATGAAATGTCCAGTCTTCCGGTAACTGAGTTTTTCCGGGTAGAGGTTCATTGCGAGAGTTGTTCGGGTATTGATCGTCTATCAAATCTTCCAAAGTTTTTGTCATCAGGGCAACAAAGCTATCTCTGTGAACTTTTGCAAGTTTCTTGAAAGAACGCTTGAAATTATCGGATGCTTCAATCGAGAAGGGAGTTGAGCCAGTCATGCACTTCTCCTTTGCCAATACGATTTAAGGATTCCGAAGCAAACGCATTATTCACAGTTTCAGACATTGCTAGTTCGTATGCAGGCCGATCGCGTTCAATGCGATCGAGCTTTTGATAACCTAATTCTTTCAGATCATTCAGCAGAATCGGCTCCGTTGAACTTGCTTGAGGTGGTAAACCTTTACGAGCTCTCTTCCAAGGAAATTCTCCATGAGTCATCTCACTCAGTCGATAAGCATGGTAGCTGCCGAAGTATTCCCAAGTTTCTTCTAACAGTTCTTTCTTCTCAGATGGAAGCTGCAACAAGGATTCTTGCTGAGGAATTGGTAGTTGTTTAGCCTCAAACTCACTGTAGAACTTATACGCAGGAGGACAAACTGGGCCGTAGCGCCATGCTTGAATTTCTGCTTCAAATAATGGTTCATTGTAGAGCGCTAAATGCAAGCTCTGAGCGTAATATAGAAGCTTCTGAACTTTCATGTTCGTCATTTCAGCTTCTAGACCATCCTCATAAGCTCTCATAATGAAGTAGCAAGCAGCATTGAGACAGTCAATCATGGCTCAATCCACATCCTTAAATAAACGTTTTTTCTTTTAACAAAATTGCAAAATGTCAATACATAACTATTATATATGAATGCTGGAAATAGTGCAATAATAATCAAAACGGTGTAATAAACCGCATCAAAATAACTTAATTAAATAGACATCTGGGAAAAATAAAATATCCCGCCCCCAATGACAACAGTAAAGGATTTGGACGCAAAACAACAGCTTTGCAACAAACCCAATTGTCGCCCAAATACTTTACCCCAACATCACCCATTTCCCGCGGGTATCCGCACAGTAAAGATAGACCCTTTCCCCTCCTCACTTTCCACCGAAATCTCGCCACCCATCATCTGACAGTAATACCGGCTAATTGTCAGCCCCAATCCAGTGCCGCCGTACTCTCGCGACACCGAAGAATCCGCTTGCACAAAAGCTTCAAATAACTTGTGCTGTTGTGCTTCCGACATTCCAATTCCCGTATCCTTAACCGATAAACAAATCCAATCGGACTCGATCGCCCCAGCATCAGTTTTACCGATCGCGATCGCACTGTCAACACCAGATTCTCCCAGATGCAATTGGCGACTTCCTGCAATGCGGCTGACACTCAGTTTCACCAGGCCGTTTTTGGTGAACTTAGCAGCATTACTCAGCAGGTGCATCAAAACTTGTCGCAATTTCCCTAAATCTGCCTGCACAATACCCGCAGTTCGATCGCACTCAATCTCCAAAACATTACCATTTTTCCCTACCAAAGGTTGCGCGGTACTCGCCACTTTCTCCACCAGCGATGCGATGTCAAACTCCTCAATTTCCAGTTTCATCCCCCCCGCTTCAATTTTGGACAAATCGAGGATATCGTTAACCAAAGATAGCAGGTGCGCCCCCGCTTTCTCAATCTTGTCTAAGTCTGGTACAAACTCCTTGTACCCACCATCCCGCGCCTCTTCTAAAAGTAGTTGACTGTAGCCGATAATCGCGTGTAAAGGTGTCCGCAATTCGTGGGTCATATTTGCTAAAAACTGGCTTTTAGCAGTGTTAGCGGCGACAGCAACTTCCTTAGCTTGTTCCAATTCTTTTGTATGTCCCGAAACCCGCTCGATTAGGTGATTGAGAGACACAGCCAGAGAGCCGATTTCGCCTTGAGAAGTAACAGGGACTCGCAAGTCAAAATTCGACTCGGCGGCTACTTGTTCGGCCACCTGGGTGACGCTGATGACAGGTTTGGCGATCGCCCTACTGGTGCGCCTCGCCACAATTCCCGCCACCGCTACCGACAGCAACATACTAATGATAATTATGGCTTTTTCGATGCCTTGGGCATTCTCCATCACTACACCGCTTTGCCTTTCCTGCTGCTGGGCTATGTCGAGAATTTTGCTCAATTCCTGAAAATGGCTATCGAGTTGCTGTGCACCATATCCACTTTCAATTGCCAAAATTTTTCGGGCTGATTCTATCTGTTGTGGTGATAATTGCGACCGCTCAATTTGCTGCAAGGTAGACTGGAGAGTAGTGGCGTAGGAGTCTAAATCTGCTGTGCAATCTTGCAATAAAGCCTTGAGAATCAGAGGTTCTGCTGCCAACCAAGCTGGTTTACTATCGGCAAATGTTTCTATTTGCGATCGCAGGTTTTTCGCCTTAGTAATACTCGCAATTAACTGTTCTTTTTGCCACTTCAATTTAGCGGAATTGTCTACAAAAGAATCTAGCTGCGACCCCTGCAAATGTGCAGCCAGGGTTGCATCTTTAAAATTGCCTAGCAATTGGGCTTGTTGGTGAGCATCATTGAGTTGTTTGACTCCTTGTCCTTGGTGGTAGTCGGCGATTACCAATCCACTCATTGAACCTAAAAAACCGATGCCGATTGCCAACAAATATCCCCTACCAATTTTTTGATGGATGCCCCAACTACCGATTTGATTTTGCCAAGATTCGATGATTTTACCAAAGGAATTTATGACAATTTTCTCCCGGAATGATTTTTGGCTATTTATTTCCCCAGCCCAGGGTTTTTGAGGAATATGCCCAGACTTCAGTTCAGAAAAATTGCGATTTTTGTCATCGCTTACAACAGACTTATAAACAGGTGTTTCCTGCGGGTTTAAGGTTGGTAATCTTCTTGCTGATTCGTCCTGATTAGTCAAACAATCAACCGATTCATTGGTGCTATCACCTGCTTGTTTGGGTAAGTTAAGTTTGGAAATATGCAACCGCTGTATTCTGCTAGTATCTATCACTTTTTTTCACTCTCCACAACGGACATTTCTTTCTATTTCCTAAGACATACAGCCTCCAAACAATCTGATATTTTTGTTTGATAAAAACCGCAAATTGAATTCAGTGGATGTCTCAGAAATAATTAGATGTTTGATGACTCCTCACCAATTATTTTTCAACTCCTAAAAGTCTTCTTCAGGTAAAAAGAGATAAAGATTGATGCAGACAGTGTGTTTTATTCCCATAACACATTACAAGCACAGACTTCGGCATTTTTTATTTTTGTTCAAAGAGTGACAGGCAAATTGGGAATTTTAGATAACCTCCAAAGGATTATTTGCAGTTACTGGCACATACTTTTAATCCTTGTCATAAACCCCAAGTGAAAAAGTTGCCCAGTCCACTGATGAACCCGAAAGGGTCTAAAATTTGCAAGTTTTTGCTTTGAGGCGTGGGGAGAATCCCAAATCCCAAGCCGAAAATTTTTTGACTCAAAGCTGATTTTGTCTTTTCGACAATGCACCCGATCCCTCAGCTTTGGAATTTGACTACCAATCCGATCGCGATGGTTGAAACTTCCGGTTTCAGCAGCCGACGAGTTGGTATTACCTGATATCACAAATATAGCAGGCGATCGACTTGACAGGCAACCATAGCGCCCTCCGTAAAGGTGGTAAAATTAAAATTATAATGTATCAGTGAAAATACTGATTATTTTTCAAGCATTTAGCTAAAGCATCGTGATTATCGCGCAAAGCTTCATAAAAAAACAAAACTTCTCCGTGAATACCGCAAGAACGGTGGTAAGCAATCACCTCTAACAACAGTTCGGGAGTTATGCAATAAGAACTACCTCGATTCGCCAACAGAATACCGGGCGAGACGTACTGTAATTGCTCTGTGTTAAACTGTTGTCCAACCAGTCGATCGACTAATTGCTGATAACTGTTAAAATCACGTCGGTAGAATTGCGGGTGAATCATATCCACCAACTTTCTGTCTACCCAACTTTTAGAATCCTGCAAATATTCCACCAGTCCCCATTCATAAGGACTAGGCGACATCGACAGCAATAAATCTGGATTAATCCCTTTCAATTCTCGGTATAAACGAGCTACAAATTCAGTAATAATATCAGCGCGCCAGTGCAGCCAATGTTGCTCCCTAGGATTGGCTGGCGGTTCTCTCCCGCACTGTTGGCGATAGTTTTCCACAGTTTTAGCATCATAGCCACCTTCACAGGGAAGCGCAATGCGATCGTCTCCTTGAACGCCATGGACAGGATAATTTTTCGCAACTTCCAGTATCAAACTTAGCAGAAAGTCTTGCACTTCGGGGTCTAGAGAGTTCATCCACTCGAAATTATTCTTTTTCAGCAAATTTCCAGTGCGATCGCGCGCCGCCCACTCTGGTTTTTTCGCCAGCAAATGACCACCGTTGAGATTGTAAGAACTCACAAAGCCGTATTCAAACCAAGGAATAACTTTTAAACCGACTCTATTTGCTTCAATAATTAACTCTGCTAAGGGGTCACGTCCTTGATAGCGCGAGTCAATTTCCACTCCAAATTGTTCGCGCATAATTTGAGAAGGATAAGCGGTAAAACCTCGATTCCAGACTACAGGAAATACTGTATTAAATCCCGTATCGGCGAGAAAATCCATTGCTTCTGCAATTCGTGGTTGAGAAGTGAGAACTTTGCAGTCTGTGCTGGGTATCCAGACACCGCGCATTCCAGTGTGATGAGGCGCAAGGGTGGTTGAAATGGCTATTCTATTTTTTGTGTTAACTGGAACTGCAAACTGCTGTTTTAATAAAGATTTGAAATTACGAATTGCTGACTGGAATGGCTCCAAAAATGGCATTTAGTATAGGAATTTGTTATTTGTTATTTTAACTGGTTCCCCGGCTCTGCCTGGGAACCGAGATCCAGAGGCTCTGCCTCGCCAGCTTTTGAGAAACTTGGAGGCAGAGCCTCCGGATCTGTGTTACCACGCAGAGCCTGGTAACAAGCAGTATTTAACTGGTTCCCCGGCTCTGCCTGGGAACCGAGATCCAGAGGCTCTGCCTCGCCAGCTTTTGGGAAAATTGGAGGCAGAGCCTCCGGATCTGTGTTACCACGCAGAGCCTGGTAACAAGCAGTATTTAACTGGTTCCCCGGCTCTGCCTGGGAACCGAGATCCAGAGGCTCTGCCTCGCCAGCTTTTGGGAAAATTGGAGGCAGAGCCTCCGGATCTGTGTTACCACGCAGAGCCTGGTAACAAGCAGTATTTAACTGGTTCCCCGGCTCTGCCTGGGAACCGAGATCCAGAGGCTCTGCCTCGCCAGCTTTTGAGAAACTTGGAGGCAGAGCCTCCGGATCTGTGTTACCACGCAGAGCCTGGTAACAAGCAGTATTTAACTGGTTCCCCGGCTCTGCCTGGGAACCGAGATCCAGAGGCTCTGCCTCGCCAGCTTTTGGGAAACTTGGAGGCAGAGCCTCCGGATCTGTGTTACCACGCAGAGCCTGGTAACAAGCAGTATTTAACTGGTTCCCCGGCTCTGCCTGGGAACCGAGATCCAGAGGCTCTGCCTCGCCAGCTTTTGGG
>NZ_JBGJZU010000025.1:0-54815 GCF_041354475.1 Microcoleus sp. | reverse complement strand
ACGCAGAGCCTGGTAACAAGCAGTATTTAACTGGTTCCCCGGCTCTGCCTGGGAACCGAGATCCAGAGGCTCTGCCTCGCCAGCTTTTGGGAAACTTGGAGGCAGAGCCTCCGGATCTGTGTTACCAGGCAGAGCCTGGTAACAAGCAGTATTAAATTTTGCCTGGGAACCAAGATCCAGAGGCTCCGCCTCGCCAGCCTTTGGGAAACTTGGAGGCAGAGCCTCCGGATCTGTGTTACCACGCAGAGCCTGGTAACAAGCAGTATTTAACTGGTTCCCCGGCTCTGCCTGGGAACCAAGATCCAGAGGCTCTGCCTCGCCAGCCTTTGGGAAACTTGGAGGCAGAGCCTCCGGATCTGTGTTACCACGCAGAGCCTGGTAACAAGCAGTATTAAATTTTAGTAGCTTGCCCCTGAAATTGTACTATCGGGTTACTGCCGACAACTGCTGAACCAAAGCTGATTTCAACAGTTCCACCTTATCAGTTTGCTCCCAAGGCAACTCTAAATCAGTGCGTCCAAAGTGACCGTAAGCAGCCACATCTTGATAGAAACGGCCGCCCCTTTCCGCAGGCAAATTCTGCAAGTTGAATGCTTGAATAATCCCCGCTGGACGCAGTTCAAACAACTGCTTCACTACTTCCAAAAGGCGATCGTCATCGACTTTTCCAGTGCCAAAAGTTTCGATCATCATGCTAACAGGCCGCGCCACGCCGATCGCATAACTCAACTGCACTTCACACTTTTCGGCCAAACCGGCCGCCACGATATTTTTAGCCACGTAGCGACAAGCATAAGCCGCGCTGCGGTCTACCTTTGTGGGGTCTTTTCCAGAAAAAGCACCGCCACCGTGACGGGAATAACCGCCGTAGGTATCCACAATAATTTTGCGCCCAGTCAAACCAGAATCTCCTTGAGGTCCGCCGATCACAAATTTGCCAGTGGGGTTGACAAGGAAGCGAGTTTCTGCATCTGGTTTGATGGCAATATCCGCAAACACCGGTTCGACCACAGCAGTCCAAAGGTCTTCTTTAATTTTGGCTTGAACTGCGGCAGTATCAGTAATATCGCCGATCGCCTCAGTGTGCTGGGTAGAAATTAAGATCGTATCTATGCCCACAGGTTTGCCGTCTTCGTAAACCACGGTAACTTGGCTTTTGCCATCGGGACGTAGATAAGATAACTGACCGGTTTTTCTGACTGCTGCGAGTTGGCGGCAAATCCGGTGGGCTAGGCTAATCGGTAGTGGCATCAATTCCGGCGTTTCGTTGCAAGCAAAGCCGAACATCAAGCCTTGGTCGCCTGCTCCAATGGCGTCCAATTGTTCTTCGCTAGATTGTTCCCGACTTTCCTGGGCTGTATTCACCCCTTGAGCAATATCGGGAGACTGAGCGTCAAGAGCCACCAATACCGAGCAGCTATTGGCGGAAAAACCGTTATCTGCGTGGATGTAGCCAATGTCGGCTATTTTTTTCCGCGCTAATTCTATGTAATTTACCTGGGCTTTGGTGGTAATTTCTCCCGTCAGCAGCATCAAGCCTGTGTTGACAACAACTTCAGCAGCGACGCGACTTTTAGGGTCTTCGGTCAATAAGGCATCTAAAATCGTATCTGAAATTTGATCGCAGATTTTATCGGGATGGCCTTCGGTAACAGATTCAGAGGTGAACAGGTAGCGGCGTGACAATGATTATTTCTCCTTGTGATGTTTTCTAGTTTAGTGGAAGCAGGGTTGGATTTTGAGCAAAGTGACACTACTATAGCAAATTCACACTCCAAGCTCGATCGCCAGATCCAAATCTTTAAAGATTTGCCATTTCTTTTTTATACTATTGAATAATTTTCCCCTCTCAAATCTCAAACCTAAAATCGGCTGACTGGTATATTTTGGAAGACAGCCCAGTAGCGAAACACAGCGCTGGCGTTGATTGGTATGAGCTTACGCATCTAACTATTTATCAGGGTCTCATCTCGCACAACAACTATGGCAGGAATCCCCAAATCACCAAATTTCATCCAGAGGGTTGCAGACTTAGAATTTCCCGGTGGCCCCATACCCCTGGACTCTCGATTTTATATCGATCGAACTCCAGCCGAAGCACGAGCTTGTGCAGAAATTGGCAAACCCGGAAGCCTGATTCGGATTAAAGCCCCCAGAAAAATGGGCAAAAGTTCTCTGATGCTACGCATAATTCAAGCGGCACTAGCGCGGGGATACCGCACTGTCACCGTAGATTTTCAGCAAGCGGATGAAGCTGCTTTTGCTAGCTTAGATAAATTTTTGCGATGGCTTTGTGTGAATGCAGCTAGACAACTCAAACTCCCACCCAACTTGGATGATTTCTGGGATGAAGATATGGGCAGCAAAGTAAGCTGTACTATGTATTTTGAAAACTATTTACTAGAAGAAATTGAAACTCCCATTGTCTTGGTACTCAATGAAGTCAATCGAGTATTTGAACGTACAAATATTGCTCAAGAATTCCTGCCACTCTTGCGTTCCTGGTACGAACAAGCCAGACTAATTGACACTTGGCAAAAACTCCGCTTGGTCGTGATTCACTCAACAGAAATTTATGTGGCTTTGAGTCTCAATCAATCTCCTTTTAATGTAGGATTACCAATTAAATTATTGGAATTCAATGTGGAGCAAGTCCAAGAATTAGCGCGACGACATGGGCTGGAATGGAGCGATAGCTATCCAGTGCAGCAATTAATGAAAATGGTAGGAGGACATCCTTATTTAGTTCATTTGGCTCTTTATAACCTAGTAAATTCCTTACAAGATAACCTGCGGGAATGGTCAGCAGAGGCAGGCAAGTATCCGGCGCAAACCGAATTAGAACAACTGCTCAAATTAGCTCCTACTCAAAGCGGAATTTATAGCGAACATATTCAAAGTCAGTCGATAATATTGCAAAAAAATCCGGCACTATCAGAAGCTTTTCAACAGGTGATAAGTTCTCAAAATAGTATTTACATAGAGCCTTTAATTGCTTATCAGCTAGACAGTATGGGCTTGGTAAAGTTAGAGGGAAATAATTGTCAGGTGTCTTGCGAATTATATCGCTTGTATTTTCAAGAAGAAAAATTGTCCGAGCCTAGGCCAAGGGTTTGTCTGGAAGATTTACAGCAAGAAAATGAAAGGCTACAAGCTTTGGTGAACGTGGACGAACTTACTCAAATTGGGAATAGACGGCATTTTGACAGTTGTTTGCGGGCGGAGTGGAAGCACATGAGTCGTGATGGTTCTCCGATATCTTTAATTTTGTGCGATATAGATTATTTTAAAGTTTATAATGATACCTATGGGCATCAAGCTGGAGATAGTTGTTTGCGATCGGTAGCTCAGGCAATTGCTCGATCGCTCAAACATCCGGCTGATGTGGCGGCTCGTTATGGCGGCGAGGAATTTGCGGTAATTTTGCCTAGCACTGATGCGTCGGCTGCGATGATTGTTGCTGAAACAATTAGAGCTAATATTAAATCTTTGAATTTGGTTTTTAAGCATTCAAAAGTTGCTAATTTGCCAAATCCTGTGGTAACAATTAGTTTGGGAATTGCGAGTGTTGTTCCTGGGCCGGAGAATGATATATCAACGCTGGTATTGGCGGCTGATGAGGCTCTTTATGATTCTAAAAGACAGGGGCGCGATCGGGCTACTCTGAGTACGCTGTTGAATTTTAGGTTTGCATCTTAATCTTAGTCTACGCAATCGATCGCCCCAAACCCCAAAAAATAAACCAGAAACAAAAAAGTTGAGTAACCGATCGCTCGATCGTCAGAAACCGGGTTTTTGCGAAGATACTTCGTTGTTACCAGAGATTCAGTAAAAAACCCGGTTATGAAGGCGGAGTGCGTAATTCATCCCAAAAATTTGATACAGTAAGCGCGATCGCAACCGGAATGAGGCTTAAATACTCCCTTCATTATCTTAGTCCGCGCAGGCGGACTTCGTTCGTGTAGAAGCGATTTCAATCGCCGAGTAATCAAGGAAATAACTTATCCTTTCATATATTCAACCATCTGCTGTTCCAGCTTCGCCAACAGCGTATCCACATCCGTCGCAGCTTCCTCAAAACAAACAGGAGGTTCCGGCTTAGGTTCAAATAGAATCAACTTAATTTGACCTTCTCCGATCGCCAAAATCGCCACTTCCTTCTCAGGCTTATGAGCGTTCAACACCCCTACAACTTCCTGAATATGACTTCTAACTTGACGGTTCAACTCCTCAACCGCCTCTTTTTTACAATACACAAAACGCGCAGTTTCTGCAATATCAATTGCCAAAATCTCCTCGCTTTCCTCACCCCTTTCCAGAAATAGCCCCCAAGCCAAAGCAGCCAATTCATGTTGATGAGCTTTCACAAACTTATCTAATTTGCGACTCCAGCTATTTTCGTTTGGTTTAGACTCAGGGTTATCAAATAGAAACATTTTCTCTTCTTGCTTATAGAAACTAATATCTTACGGTTATTTGTGATTGGTTATTGGCCGTACCCTGAGCGTAGTCGAAGGGTCGAAGGGTTATTGGTTATTGGTTATTAGAAGAGTGTGAATAACTAATTACCAATGCCCAATGCCCAATGCCCAATGCCCAATGCCCAATGCCCAAAACCGCTGCGTTCTTATTTTATACCAGATTGGACGCGCCAGAGCGACGCATAAACTCCATCATTTTCGATCAGTTGTTCGTGCTGCCCCGATTCTACCACTAGCCCCTCATCCATGACAAAAATGCAGTCAGCATTACGCACTGTGGAAAGACGGTGGGCGATCGCAATTGTAGTCCGATTCTTAGTAATTCGTTCGAGCGATCGCTGAATAGCCGCCTCCGTCTCATTATCCACCGCCGAAGTAGCCTCATCCAGAATCAAAATCGGCGGATTCTTCAAAACAGCCCTAGCAATAGCAATCCGCTGTCTTTGTCCCCCCGACAATTTTTGACCCCTTTCCCCCACAATTGTCTCATAACCATCGGGCAATTGCGCGATAAACTCGTGGGCTTCCGCAATTTTTGCAGCATCTATTATATCAGAATTAGTGGCATCAAAACTGCCATAAGCAATATTTTCTGCCACCGTACCATGAAATAAAAATATATCTTGACTCACCAATCCAATCCCTCGGCGCAAATCTTTTAAATTCAGTTGAGTTAATTCAATACCATCCAAAGTGATTTGACCATATTGTACCTCATAAAGCCGCAAAATCAACTTCACCAAGGTACTTTTTCCCGAACCAGTAGGGCCAACAATCGCCGTAGTTTTTCCCGCCATTAGCGTCAAGGAAAAATATTGTAAAATCGGTCTTCTTTGATTGTAAGAAAAAGTCACATTTTTAAATTCCAGCGCCCCCTTAATCGAACTGATGGGCAACCGAATATCTCCCGTGCGAATGGCGATCGGAGTATCCAGCAAATCCATCGCCCGATTAGTAGAAGCCATCGCCCTTTGATACTGATCCAAAGTGTCACCAAGCCTAGTCAGAGGCCACAGCAACCGCTGAGTCAAAAACACCAAAACACTGTAAGTTCCCACCGACAATCTGCCAGCCACCACCTCTAAACCACCCAGAAATAGCGTGGCGATAAAGCCCAAGAAAATGATAATCCGAATCAACGGAATAAAAGCAGCAGAAAGGACGATCGCCCTTCGGTTACTTTGGCGATAAGCTTCGCTTTGGTTGGCGATACGCTGCGTCTCATAATCCTCAGAAGTGAAACTTTTAATAGTAGTAATTCCGCTCAAATTATTCGATAATTGACCGTTCAAAAAGCTCACCTTTTCCCGCACATCCGCATAGAGAGGGGCGAGGCGGTTCTGAAAGGCGATCGAACCCCAAACAATAAACGGAATCGGCAGCATAGACAGCACAGCAACCGTCGGAGATGCTGCAAAAAAAGCCGCGCCAATAATCACTACCGTTGTAATTACCTGAATCACATCATTAGCACCACCGTCTAAAAAACGCTCTAGTTGATTAATATCATCATTCAAAATAGAAATTAAACCACCAGTGCTGCGTTCTTCAAAATAAGCTAATTCTAATTCTTGTAAATGACTGTAAGCTTCCAGCCGCAAATCATGCTGAATATTCTGAGCCAAATTCCGCCATAAGTAATCGTAAGCATATTCAAAAATAGATTCCAATCCCCAAACAATCGCGCTCAAAATAGTAATAATTGCCAGTTGCCAAAAAACATCTTTTATGCCCCACTGAGCAATAATTGAATCTTCATTTTTGACCACAACATCAACCGCAATCCCGATTAATGCCGGTGGCGCTAAGTCGAAGAGTTTATTCAGAAATGAACAGATAGTTGCTAGCCAAGCTTGAAGGCGGTAGCGGCGCCCGTATTTCAGCAACCGCTGTAAAGGATGGGTAGATTTAGGGAGATTTGGTGACAATTGAGGACTGGGGGTAATATCAATTCCGATCGCATCGGAATGATTGTTGACAGTTGACAGTTGACAGTTGACAGTTGACAGTTAACTGTGAAACCATTGCTATTATTACATTTCCCTGATTCCTGATTCCTGATTCTTGATTTCTGACCTCCGCCATCTAGGTTAAATCCGTTGCCGAATAGCCTTCTTCCTTCTGTTATATCTTGCACTACTGTCTTCCACCCGTCGAGTGGTTCCAACCCCCCGTCTAACGGACATCTCCCATAATTATTGTGGAACAGGCAGGATGCCTATTCTTGACTGTCTTTTTAGGAGATGTGTAACAGCAGATATTAGCTTAAAATCGACTAAAAAGCTGAGATCAAAAGCTTTTTACCCATCCTAGCGAAGACTTGCGCTATCAGACAGGAGTTTCCACCTCAGAGTGGTTATGGCAACTGCTACTCCGGCCCATGGTGGGGGCGGGTTTTTGAGTCTTTGCGTATCCTTTCAAGCTAAGGAGTGAACCCGCTCCTACCGATGCTGGTAACTCGTACTTAATCCTACGCTTTAAAGGTTAACACAGGCTTCATTTTAGCGACTACATCAACCATTTGCGCCTCTACTTGAGCGTCAATTATTGGTTGAATAGGCTTGTAAGCTGCCGGTGCTTCTTCTATTCTGCGCTCTTGGCGTAAGGTAATACAATCTATGCCAGTTAAACCCAAAGCCGTGTCACTTTTGTCAACACCTTCGCGACTCATATCGAAGCGCGATCTAGCCCTTCCCGCACCGTGAGAAGCCGATCGCAAAAATCGATCGTTTCCCTTACCAATTAGCAGATAAGACGGCGCACCCATCGAACCAGGTATGATTAATGGCTGTTCGAGATAGGCGGGACAAGCACCTTTGCGAGTCACCCAGCCAGCACCTTCCGCTAAAGTGAGATTGTGTGGTAAATCGTAGACTAAAGGAGCTTCGATATCACCAAAAACTTGTCGCAAACGCAGCCGCAAAAGTTCTGCTAACAACAAACGATTCACAAAACCATAGTTAGCCGCTGTTGCTTCCGCTTGGAGATAGCTGTGGACAAGTTCGGGATTTGCCGAGAGAGAGAGGGGGAAAAGCTCTGATTCCGGGTATTTGAGGTTTTTCGGCCAAGCATCGCGCGATCGATCGCGCCACATTCCACCTATATATTTACCCACATTCCGAGAACCGGAGTGAATCATGAAAGCCATTTGTCCCGATCGCACACCCCAAGTATAAGCCCTAGCTTTATCCACAACTTCATCAACCACTTGAATTTCCACAAAGTGATTGCCGCCGCCGATAGTACCTAAGCCACCATCCCTGACTAAGCCGTCGTTTGGGACTAATTCTGCGGGAGCCCATTGGATATCGCCATTCATGGAACCGCCGAGGAAAGTACGCTCGCATTCTGTCGCTAACTGCTCAGAATCGGAATTTACCACACTACCAGTTGTTTTGTCCAACATAGCATCCAGCCATCCGGGAATCCCGTGTTGGAACATAGCGCGAGCAGTTTTTGCCGTCATGCTGACATCGCGAGTACCAAAAAAGTAATCGCCTTTCATTAATTCTACAAACCGATCGCGTTTTGCTAAGAATTGGGCGATCGACAAATCAGCAACGTGTAACCGCATCCCGCAGTTAATATCCGAACCGACAGCCGCCGGAATCACCATTGCCGCTGTTTCTACAATAGAGCCGATCGCCACCCCCGAATCACCCGGATGAAAATCTGGAGTAGCGCAGGCGCGGCAAACGCAACCACCTTGAGGATGGCGAACATTAGCCAAACTTGCTAACTGTTTCAGCGCCTTTGCTTCCACCGGAAAACCCTCTGGGAGCAACACTTCTGCTGTTGTACAACTGGCATCTTGCCAGGGTTCTTTTACAGAACTATTGACAGAAATGGAGTATACTTTGTTGTCGTAACTAACATCAAGACCTTGCCGAGACAAAGCTCGCAAAAGCCGATTCAGATTTTTTGGCTGCTGCATAAGTATTCTGTTGCGGGCTGCATAGCAACCCCCACAAATTGAAGAGATGTTGTAGGTAATCAAAGACTTTGGTTCAGCAGCCGCAATCTTTTTGGATAAAAGTTGAAGGCAACTTTTATAGTTACTACAATCCTGACACATCATTTTTGATATGTCAATATAGCCTTTCTCAAAAAAGTGAGGTATTGCCCGATGCCCGATGCCCGACAGTTGATAGTTGACAGCAAAAACTCAGATCTGATTTTTACGATCAACTGCCAACTGTCAACTGCCAACTGTCAACTGTCAACTGTCAACTGTCAACTATCAACTGTTTACAGAAAATACCTAACCGTCGTCACCACCCGACTTCTTTTCGCCCGCAAAGCCGCCTTCAAAAAGAAAGCAGTTTGATTATGCAGCAATCCCTCCCACCAATTTCGCGTCACAAAAGCCGGAATAATTAGCGTTAAGAAAACTCCCGGCCGCTGTGCTTCAAACAAAGTCAAAAAGTGAGTCAAAGCCTCGCCCACAGAACGATAAGGAGATTCTAAAATTTCCAAAGGAATATCAGACTGCAAATCTTGCCAAGATGCTTCTAATTTAGCTCTATCTGTCAAACCAATATCAACATGAACTGCGACAACTTCATCAGCAATTAAACGAGCATAATCAAGAGCCTCCAAAGTTCCCCGATGCAACTGTCCTACTAATACCACCGCCGGATGTGTTGCCACCTTAACTGTAGGTCTGGGAGGATAGGACTTCGGTTCTACTCCCTGAATGCTCAAACGAGCAGCTACATACCGATAGTGCCGCCGAACAGCTAAAAATAAACTAACAACGATCGGAATAGTGACTACCACAACCCAAGCCCCCAACAGGAATTTGGTGGCGATAATTACACCCAAAACTAACAATGTTGCCAATGCACCGACACCGTTCATCGCAGCACTAGCTTGCCATCCTTTCCCCCGCTCTTTCAGCCAGTGAATTACCATCCCCGACTGAGAGAGAGTAAAAGAAGTAAAAACTCCCACTGCATAGAGGGGAATCACCGCCGTAGTCTCGCCTCGGAAGATGACAATTAAAAATGCAGCGCAGAGACTCAGCAGGGTAATTCCATTAGAATAAACCAGGCGATCGCCCAAAAGCGACAACTGTCTGGGCAAAAAACCATCTCGCGCCAAAAAATAACAAAGTCGCGGAAAATCTGCATAACTGGTATTCGCCGCCAACAGCAAAATCAACAGAGTTGCCGCCTGCAAATAATAGTAAAATACACCCAATCCAAAAATATTTTTTCCTAACACCGAAAGTAGGGTTTCATGTTCGCTAGGAATTACTTGATAAATATGAGCCAAGTAACTAATTCCCAAAAACATTACTCCCAAAATTACCCCCAAATAGGTCAAAGTCAGTCGTGCATTTTTCCATTCAGGAGGCTTAAAAGCCAACACTCCATCGGAGATAGCTTCCACTCCAGTCAGGGCAGTACAACCAGCAGCAAAGGCGCGGGCGATCAGAAATAATCCTAAAGGTTCAGAGGCGGGAATATTTTCTAATTTTGGCAAAACGTGACCTGTGGCTTGTTGATATAAACCACAGGAAATTAAGATAAAAATGCCTACGATAAACGCATAGGTAGGAACCATAAATATTTTGCCAGATTCCCGCAATCCCCTGAGATTGGCAAACATGATCAGGACAATAAAAAACAAGCACATTTCCACCGTGTAGGATTGCAATCCCGGCACTGCGGAAGTTAAGGCCGCCACCCCAGCCGAAATACTCACAGTTACAGTTAAAATGTAGTCAATCATCAGGGAAGCCGCTGCAATTAAACCTGGATAAATACCCAAGTTTTCTCGCGCTACAATGTATGCACCACCGCCGTTTGGGTAAGCTTTAATCGTCTGTCGATAGGAAAGTGCTACTATCCCCAAGAGTAAAATAATAATTGCAGAGATAGGCAAGGATAAGCTCAAACTGCTGCTGCCTGCTAGTAATAATACCAGCAAAGTTTCTTGAGTAGCGTAGGCAACAGACGAAAGTGCATCGGAAGCAAGAACAGCTAATCCAGTAGCGTTGCTCAACCGTTCGTGAACAGATGCACTGGTAGGTAGAGATTCACCCAGTAAAACTCGCTTGAGTCGAGAATAAGTATACATTGAAAGCCAATATATAGACGTTGACAATCATAATCTAGACTGCGACCTTAGCAAGTAAATTTTTACGTAGGTTTTTAATTTTTAACTTTTTAGTTGGAATTGCTTAACCCGTAACTGCTTCTGGTGTCTTGAGTCAGGTTCAGCTTGTTTTCCAGAGTTGCCCAATCTTCAGCCTCGATATCGCCAATCAATGTATCGAGACAGTCGCGGTAAATCCAGAGCGATCGCAATAATTCCACTCGATTGTACTTGGCTACCATCACTCCCAACTCAGGATTCCCACCACCAACCCTACTGGTGTCTCGAAAGCCTGAACTGGCCAAATGTTGCGCTAGCTTAATAATATCCCGATCGCTCTCGTTGGCGCAGGCCGCCAGCAGTGTCGCGCTCGCCATGATTGGCAAATGAGAAATCCAAGCCACAGCTCGATCGTGTTCTGCGGGCCCACAGCGGTAAATTTTAGCACCTAGCGATCGAGCAATCTCCTCCACCCTTTCCACCGCAGCCACCGGCGTTTGAGCAGTGGGAGTCACGACATAGGGCCGGTCCACAAATAAATCCGACACCGCCGCGTCAATTCCGCTCTCGGCAGTCCCCGCCATTGGGTGTCCCCCCACAAAATTTGGCCACAGAGATGATAGGGACTGGACTATGGGTGTTTTTACCGAACCCACATCAGTTAGAATAGTATCAGGGGAAAGATGAGGTACTAACTGTTGGGCGATCGACTCGATCGACCCCAAGGGCGTGCATATAAAAACCACATCGGCTACTGCCATGTCAGACAGATGGACACTGGCTTTATCCACAACACCGCGGGCGATCGCCCTGTGGCAAGTTTGCTCCCGGCTAGAAACCCCAAAAACCGAAAAACCGCGCGATCGTAAATCCAGCCCGATCGACCCGCCTATCAAACCCAATCCTACAATACCAATATTCATAACTATAAAATGGAGACATTTGTTTGGTGCTCGACGCACTCTTGACTATAAAACCCCGTTGCCTGTCTCTTGTCAAACTCAGGATTTTGGTAAGGCGTAGTTTCTGGGGGGATTTACCTGTAAAACCGCGTTCTTTTTAACGCTAGGGCTAGCAACTTTTGGTCTTTTGTTGATTTTAACAATTATGATTCAAACTGAATCTTCTCAAAAATGAGCGATCGCCACTCCAATTGTATTATAATCATTCAATTACTTTTTAGGCAAAAGTAAATATTTTAAATCCGACTACTTCATCGAGGCTCAAATGCGGCGAAAAACACAGACAGATGGTTGAAGAATAAATTTATTCCAGAAAGGTCAGAAATGGTGAGTTCCACCAAGATTGCCTGTGGAGCGGCTCGACAAGAGTAACAGTAATTCTTAGACCGCGATGAAGCAGGAAGTTAAAACCAAAACTAGCTTGGTCCAGTTAAGTCTAGACTTAAACAGCTTTGGATAAATTTAACAGAACGGTTCTCAGTCTTCCATCTTTTTTCTATAGGGTGCCGTCCCCATGACAGTCGAGGAACTCCTTACAAAATATGCCACCGGAGAGAGAAACTTTGCCGGTATCAACCTGACTGAGGCAAACCTCAGCGGAGTCAACTTGAGCGGAGCCAACCTCAAGGGTGCGAATCTGAGTGTCGCCAACCTCAGCGGAGCCAACCTCAGCAAAACCAACCTCACCGGGGCCAAACTCAACATCGCCAGACTCAGCGGAGCCCATCTCGGTGGAGCCAACCTCACCGACGCCGACCTCAACGTCGCCTACCTAGTGCGAGTTGACCTCAAAAGAGCCATACTCACAGGAGCCAAACTGATCAGAGCCGAACTGATTCGAGCCGAACTCAGTGGTGCCAACCTAAGTGGTGCAAACCTCAGCGGTGCCACCCTCACCGAAGCCACCCTGCGGGGAGCTAACCTCAGCCAAGCCAACCTTCGAGGTGCAAACCTCAGTGGCACATCCTTGACTGGGGCAAACCTGGAACAAGCAAACTTGCAAGGGGCCGACCTCAGCCGAGCCGACCTCAGCGGTGCAGACTTGCGAGGTACAGAACTCCGACAAGCCAACCTGACTCAAGCTATACTCAGCGGGGCCGACCTCAGCGGGGTTAACCTTCGCTGGGCTATCCTCAGCGGCTGCAATCTCCGCTGGGCGGATCTCAGCGAAGCCAAACTCAGCGGTGCTGACTTGAGCCGAGCCGACCTCTGCCACGCTAACTTGCTCAATGCCAGCTTAGTCCACGCCGACCTCTCCAATGCTTATCTGATTCGAGCCGACTGGATTGGGGCAGACTTAACCGGTGCCACTTTAACCGGAGCCAAACTCCACGCTGTTTCCCGGCTCGGTATCAAAACCGAAGGCATGACTTGCAAGTGGGTTGACCTCAGTCCCAACGGCGATCACAGCCAAATTTACTGGCTAAATCCCGGAGGCGGCACCCAGGAGTTTTTTCACTCCTCCTTGCCTACAGTTCGGATTGTGATTGATGCCCCCTTAGACCAAGGCGCTCATTTTGCACTAGCTGCAACTTATTACCAAATTACTCAACAATACCCTGGTTTAAGCGAGCCACCAACCATCGAAGTCAACTCTAGGCGCACCACACTTGCTTTTAAAATGGACAGTGATGATAAGTTATTCGCCACCGCTTACGTCGCCATAATTCCCTTTAACGACGCGGCCATCACTCAAAAAAATCTGATAGCCTTGATGAAAATGATTCAATCCCATGATGCAGGCAATCTCAATGTCAAAGAATCCAAACACGTCCAACATTCCAGCAAAGCCCTCAACCAAGCTATCAGCAAAGTAGATCAAATCAAAATATCTAATTCTTTTCCCAAAATAGGGGCCAGTATCAACTTCTTTCAGATACCTACACAAATGATATTAATTAATTCCCGCGACCAAAGGCTCAGCGTATATCACCACCAAGCTTTTGGCAAGCGCCTGATTAAAAAATATGACCCCAATAACTCAACATCAGGCAAGTTCGTGGAAAGTAGCAAATTATCTCAGACTAATCTCAGTAATGTTTTAGATTTTATCAAAGGCTTCCATAACATTGATGTCTAAGCATATTGCCTCAAATTGCCAAAATTGCTTATTCTAAAGCTTTGCGATCGCTAAAAAAATCTAGGAGATAGATCAGCATGGACGCCGCAGAACTCCAAGCCAAATATGCAGCAGGAGAAAGGGATTTTACTGCCATCCTGCTGTGCGAAGCCAATCTCAGCAGAATCGATCTGAGCGGGGCTAATTTCACCGAAGCAATCTTAAGCCTGACTAACTTGAGCGGAGCTAATCTCGGTGGCACCAATCTCAGAAAAGCCAAGCTCAATGTTGCTAGACTCAGCGGTGCTAATCTCAACAAAGCTAATCTCAGTGGTGCAATCCTCAACGTAGCTAATTTGATTCGAGCTGACCTCCGGGAGGCTCAACTGGTGGAAGCTACACTGATCAGGGCTGAACTGATTCGAGCCGACTTTAGCAATGCCAATCTCAGCGGTGCTAACCTCAGCGAAGCAGATTTGAGAGAAGCAACTCTCCGAGAAGCCAATTTAGAACAAGCAGACCTTAACGGAGCTCATCTCAGAGGTGCTTGTCTCACGGGGGCTAACTTGGAACGGGCAAATTTGCACAGGGCTGACCTCAGCAGGGCTGATCTCAGAGGAGTTAACCTCTGCAATGCCGAACTCAGACAAGCTAATCTGTCTCAGGCTAACCTCAGTGGTGCCGACTTACGAGGTGCTAATCTCCGCTGGACTGACCTCAGTGGGACTAACCTGACTGGCGCGGACCTCGGTGAAGCGAGGTTGAGCGGGGCCAATTTATACGGAGCCAATTTGAGTAATGTCAACCTGTTGAATGCTACTCTGGTACACGCGGATTTGACCCAAGCCAACTTGATTCATGCTGATTGGGTAGGTGCTGATTTGACTGGTGCTGCTTTGACGGGGGCAAAAATTTACGCTGTATCGAGATTTGGTTTGAAAGCAGATGATATTACTTGCGATTGGGTTGACCTCAGTCCCAATGGCGATCGCAGCCATATTCAGCGTTTCACTGCCGAAGAAGCTCAAAAGTATTTTAATGCTACGCCACCTACGGTGCAAATTATTGTCGATCGACCCCTAGACCCCAACGCTAACTTTATCCTGGCAGCCACCTACCGCCAAATTGCCCGCCAATACCCAGGCTTGAGCAATCCTCCTAGTATCGAAGTTAACTCCCGACGCACCATCATATCGTTTAGAATTGACCAGGACGAACAACTCTTTCCCACTGCCTTCGTTGCCATCATTCCCTTTAGCGACGCGGCATTTACTCAGAAAAATATTATCACTCTACTGAGGATGATTCAACCACAAACTGGCAATAACCTTGGGGTCAGAGTTTCCAACTTGGTAGCGCAATTGAGCGTGGCTTTGACCCAAACTATTAGAAAAATAGGAGAGATGAAAATTCAGCCTGTGCGCCTGGATAATGAAACTGTATCGACTTTTTTTCAGTCTCCGACCCAAACTATACTTTCCAATTCCAGTGCCGAAAGTTTGATGGTTCACTATCACCCAGATTTTGGCAGACATTTGATAAATTTACCAGGGGTAAATAAAACGGCAATTAATCCTACCATTAAAGCCCAAAGACTCACAACTCCACCTATAAACACGGTTGTTGAGTTTATTAAAGGCTTTTATCAACTAGGTGATTAGATATCATCAATTCAGTCTCAAGTATTTTTATTTATTTGTATATGCCAAGTAAATTCTAGCATAATTAAGGTAAAGAAAATGGAAATAGCAGCACTTCTGAATAGATTTGAACTGGTGAAAAAATACACAGAAGGCCAGAGAGATTTTACAGAAATTAACCTCAATGAAGCAAATCTGAGTCGGATCAATCTCAGTCAATCAATTTTGAGAAAAGCGACTTTATTTGTCACCAACATCGGCGGTGCTAACTTGAGCGAATGTGACTTGACAGAAGCTAATCTGAATGTGGCAAGACTCAGCAATACCAATCTGACGCGAGCAATCTTAAATGGCGCTACTATTAATGTTGCCAACATTGTGCAAGCTAACTTAACAGAAGCTCAATTAATTGGAGCATCCCTGATTAGAAGTGAATTAATCAGAGCCGAACTCAGCAAAGCTAACTTCACCGGAGCTAACCTGACTCAAGCAGATTTAAGAGAGGTACAAATTACCGGTACTAACCTCAGTGGTGCTAATCTTTCTGGTGCAAACCTCCGAGGTGCCTCTGGTTCATCAGCTAACTTTGAAGAAGCTAACTTACATGGGGCTGATTTGACTAAAGCAGAGCTTAAAGAAGTTAATTTTAGCAATGCGGATATGAGACAAGCTTCTTTACAGGAGGTAGATCTCAGTGGCGCGGATTTAAGCGGAGCCAACCTTACCTGGGCAGATTTGAGCGGTGCTAATCTCAACGGCGCTGATTTGAGCGATGCTCAATTGAGTGGTGCTAACTTGAATTTAGCAGATTTAAGCAATGCTAATTTAGCAAATGCTAGTTTGATTCACGCTGATTTGACCGAAACAAATTTGATGCACGCCGATTGGGTAGGTGCTGATTTGACGGGAGCAAATTTAACAGGGGTAAAAATTTATTTGCTGCCGCGATTTGGGGTGAAAGTAGATGACATTACGTGCGAATGGGTCGATCTCAGCCCTAGGGGCGATCGCACTCAGATTCAAAAATTTAATTCCCCCTCAGAATCGATAAAATTTTTAAATCACAAACCGGCGCTAGTACAAATTGTAGTTGATGCCCTGTTAGACCCGTCAGCAAACACCGCTTTAGCAACAGCTTACTACGAAATAGCTCGGTATTATCCGACAATGAGTTCTTCTCCCAATATTGAAATTGACTATCGTCGGACAACAATCACTTTTAGATTTGAGAGCGATGAGCATTTATTACCCTCAGCTTTTTTAGCAGTTCTTCCTTTTGACGACTCTATAGAAATTCATAAAAATATTGTAGAAATTGGCAAAAAAATTCTCAATCAAGATCTGGGTAAAAAACGGATAGTGCAGTTGTGTAAAGAATTGAATGCTGCTATAAATAATATCAGAGAGGTCAAGAAATTGGTGTTAGCAAAAAAAGCTGAATATGAAACTAAATTTTTTGATTCACCTACCAAAACTATTTTAATCAGTTCGGGAATGCAGAGTTTGATTGTACATCATAACCCGAATTTTGGTAAGCGAGGTCAAAATCATCGCAGCAGTAAGTTCAGTGTGTCTGTGGGTCAACAATTAGTTGATTTTATGGCAAGTTTTGATTATGTTGATTGAGGAATCTTAACTGCAAAATCAATTGATTGAGGTAGACGTCCACAACTCGCTGCTCCGTTTCCTGCGATCGCACTCCGAGCCACACTGGCCACATCATTTAACGATGGCGCGTCTGGTGGCGCGGGCTTTACGTTTGGGGCGCAGCGCTCTGATTCAAACAGGGCTCCCCGCAGGAGCTCACCAACAACGGTATCGAGTCAGTTATTTGATGCCGATTTTGATGTGGCCCGAACCTGTAATTTTAGTCGCTCCGCCACGGGCGATCGAGTATTTGAAAGCAGTGGAAATCCCTCGATTGCAAGAGTGGCTCGAAACCGATCGCCCTATCGCCACTAATGACCAAAATACCGATTTTTCAGGACTCATGCTAGTAGAGCCGCAATCTTGGTTAGCATCGCACTTGGGGAGTGATGCGCAACCACAGAGCCAAATTCCGACAATTATTGACGGTGTAGACGACTTGGAAGTTTGGACGCGCCAGCAATTGACGGTGTGTTTGCATCCGGGAGATTGGAATGACTTAATGTTGGCTGTACCCAGCCAAGCCGATGCTATCCTGCAACGGCGGGTGTTGTTAACACGAGCTTGCTTTCAGCATCCAGCTAAGCCGGATGAGTGCTATTTGCTAGAAATCCCAGAGCAAAATATCTTGGAGGGGCTGTACGAACAGATTAATCAAAGTTCGATCGACTCTTCCACCCACATTCCGGCTGCTTGGAGCAATTTTTGGCATCGGTGGGAAAGCAACGGAAAACTGAGGTGGGCCCAAATCAATCGTGAGGCTGGGTCATTTTCTCTGTACTGCGCGCCGGTGCAGGTGGCGGAGGTTTTGGGCAAAATTTGGCAGGATCGGCCAGTGGTGTTGATTGGTGGGGCGGTGGATTTGGAACCAAAGGCGCCGATTTTTCGGCAAATGCTGGGACTTCCAGAATTGACTAGCGTTAAATTTTCGCCCGATCGACAAAGCGAATTAATTCAACTTTACATTCCCGACGGATTGCCGCTACCAAATACGCCGGAATTTCAGGGAGTTTTAATTCAGGAAATTCGGACTTTGCTATTTATGAGTTTGTCCGTGGCGGGTTTAACGGTGCTGATTGTGGGAGATGTACCGCTGAAGGCTAGAATGGCCACGAGGCTGGCTTCTGAGTTTGGTTCGAGGGTGCGGGTAGAAACCACAGATGTGGGGGAGAATGGGATTTTGGTGACTGGCTGGGAATTTTGGCGGGAAAATCAGGGGGAATTGAGCGCCCCTCATTTACTGGCGATCGCCACTTTACCACTTCCTTCCATGGAAAATCCTGTGGTGATGGCGCGGGTGGCTTATTATAAGGAACGGCGTCAGGATTGGTTTCGGTTGTATTTGTTGCCGGCGGCGTTGAATGAGTTACAAAGGGCGATCGCACCTGTGCGAGAAAGACAGGGCGTAGTGGCGATTTTCGACAACCGAGTGATTTACCGTAGTTATGGACAGCAAATTTTAGCGGCGATGAGTCCCTTTGCGAGGATTGATTATTTGGATACTACTTGGTTAACTCAGGCGTAATAAAGCCTGCCTTAAGATGATTGATATCAATTCCGGTTGTATCGGAATGATTTAACCGCGAAGGCGCTAAGGACGCGAAGGAAGAGAAGAGAGTGTTGAATACGGGACTATGAAGAGAGGATTTTAGGTGATTAGGTAGATACTGTCTTGGCGACAGTATCTACGGGAATTATGGCGATGGATTCACAGAACTTTTAATAACCAGGTTCCTCTTCGTATTCAGGAGTCTTAGTCTTCTCAGGGATATTCACGCGAGGAGCCTTGTAAGGCTTCGGCGCTTCATCATCAGCCCAAGCATCGGCTTCCACATCATCCTCGTACTCGTATTCCACCACCGGTTCTTTTTTGGTGCTATAACTTTCAGGACGATCGTACTTTTTCTCTTCGTACTCTTCCTCATAATCGTCTTCCTCGCCGCCCCAATTATCCTCTTCATAATCATCATAATCATTCACCGGAGGTGGTTGCACCTGACGCAGGGGCTGTCGCACAGCAGGCCGATTCCACTGCGAATCCTCATCCCAAGGAACCTCCTCCACCACAGGGGCTGCTGTCTTCCGGACCATGGACGGGGCTGCTAGGGGTACTCCAGGCCCCAATTGATTTGGCGTTCCCACGGGCTTGGGATAATAGCCTTGTTCGTCCTCTTCTCGTTCCCAGGGTGCTTGTCCTAAGCCGACGCGCTCCAACAAGCCGACACTAAGTTGTCGGAGTCTTTCCTCGGAACCTTCAAATACAATTAAGCGATTGGGGCCACTGCTGACAATTTCCTCAATTCCCAAGTCATAGGTACTGAGCACTTGTTCGGGGATTTGGGGGATTCCCAGAGAAGCAATCACGATGGAAACTAACTTACCGTCTTCGGGGTCGAACCGAAAGCCTCGCACTCTCCCCAAAAGTTCGCCGGTTTCGGTGATGACTTCGCTGTTAATCAAAATACTGTAGACTTCAACATCAATATCATCTTCGATCGCGCTCTCATCTTCCACCAACAGCACGTCGCCGATTTCGCTGACACTGGTAAGGAACATATACTTAGGCATTCCAGCGACTGCAAATATATTATCTCGTAGACCGATCGCCACAACTTCCCGCCGGTCGATGTCCACCCACAGTTGACTAACTACACCCAGGCGTTTACCTCTGTCGCGGGTGATGACTTGAGTGCCGAGAATATCGGAGCGTTGGCAGATTTGTTCGGATGTCATTCTAATTTTGATCCTAATTTATTAATGAAGTACATATATCACTCAACATGGTCAGTCGATATGAGATTTGAGACTTGAGATTGGAGATTTACTCCACAGATTAACCTAAGAGCTGGAACTGTAGTCTAAAATTTTCATCTCTTTAACGACTTAAATCGGGGACTATAACTTCAGCCCCAACACT
Organism: Microcoleus sp.; assembly: GCF_041354475.1. Classification (NCBI taxonomy): domain Bacteria; kingdom Bacillati; phylum Cyanobacteriota; class Cyanophyceae; order Oscillatoriales; family Microcoleaceae; genus Microcoleus; species Microcoleus sp. The sequence continues at coordinate 35,007 of NZ_JBGJZU010000025.1, read as the reverse complement.
TGAGTATAAGCTCCCCGTGCTTGAGTAACACCAATTGTACGCTGAGCCGATTGAATCATAGGTCGCCGCAAACTCACAACAATAAACTGGGCTTGTTCAGACTGTCGTTTTATCATTCTAGCTAATCGCTCCACATTTGCCCCATCCAGAAACATATCCACTTCATCAAAAGCGTAGAACGTAGACGGGCGGTAGCGTTGCAGCGCAAAAATAAAACTCAGCGCCGTCAAGGATTTTTCACCTCCAGACATGGAAGCCAGACGTTGTACGGGCTTACCTTTTGGGTGAGCGACTAGATTCAAACCGCTACTGAAGGGGTCTTCTAGATCGTCTAGCTGTAGATAACCGTCACCTTCGGAAAGTTCCGCAAAGATAGTCTGGAAGTTTTCATTTACAGCATCAAAAGCTTCTTTAAAAGCACGTCGCCGTAGGGTGGTAAAGTTTTCGATTCTCAACAGCAGTTCTGTCCGTTCACCTTCCAAGGTTGTCAATTTTTGACTCAATTCTTGCAGCCGTTCTTGAGTGCGATTGTACTCAGATAATGCTAGCATATTCACTGGTTCTAGAGCTTGAATCCTTTTGGCGATCGCCTTTACTTCCTGCTGCAATTCCATCAAATTTCCCTGCTCCACATTTTCGGGAATCGACGGGACTGGATCGGGCATTTCCGCCCGCGCCGATGCCAATAAATCCCGAACTGCGGTCAATTGTTCCCGTCGTTCTTGCTGGCTTTCATTCAGTTTTTGTAACTGCCATTGTAACTGCTGTTTGGCTAAATGTTTTTCTCTGACTTGAGACTCTGCCCGATCGCGTTCTCCCTTCTGCACGCCCAATTTTTCCTCAATTTCTGCCACCGCCGCCTTAGCTGTAGCAATTTGTTGGTCGATCGCCAACTCCTGAGAAACTATCAGATTCAGGGCATCGGCGCAAGTATGTTGCTGGATTTGCCATTCCTGCAATTTCTCGCAGCCTGCTTTAATTTTCTCGTCCCAACGCCCGAATTGAGTTTCCAGGTCTAAAAGCCGCTGCTGGACCTTTCTGAGAGCCAATTCTCGCTCTTGCAGTTGGGCTTCTAGGCTACGAAGACTAGATTGCATTTGTTGCCATTCGCTATGACTGTTGGACTCTTCCAACTCGGCCAAAGTTTGGCGGTACTGCTGCAATTCGGTTTCCTTTCCTGGCAATTCTCCTACCAGCCATTGCAATCTGGACTGGGAATTGGTTAATTCTTGAGTATTTTTAGTAATTTGCGATCGCCCTTGTTCCTGTTGGGATTCTAGCTTGATAATTTCTGTCGCTAATTGTTCCAGCCGCAACTGATGTTCGCGCAAATTTTGTTTAGCTTCCATCAATTCCTGACTGCTGGTTTTGAGAGCAACAGAGCTGCGATCGATCGCTATTTTGCACCGTTCTAAAATCCGTTCAATTTCCTGAAGGCGTTCTTGCTCATAGGCGATCGTCCTTGCTTCAACTTGCGCCTCCGACGCATCTACCGTACCAAAATGCAAGGTCGATCTATTGCTAGAACTCCCCCCAGTCATCGCCCCACTCGTCTCCAAAATTTCCCCATCCAAAGTCACAATCCGGTACTGTCCCAAATAGCGGCGAGCATCACTGAGATTGCTAAACACCATCGTACTGCCAAAAACATAGGCAAAAATCTCATTGTACCGCCCATCACAGTCAATCAAATTCACCGCCGTATCCACAAAACCCGCCGCCCTACGCAAATTTTCATTCACCGAAAATCTGCCACCCCTAATTTTATTCAACGGCAAAAACGTCATCCTACCAGCCCGTTTTTGTTTCAACAATTCAATCGCCTGGGCAGCTATGCGGTCATCTTCCACCACCATATTTCCCATCCGACCACCCGCCGCAATTTCCAATGCTAATTGATAGCGTGGTTCCACCCTTCCCAGTTGAGCTACCAGCCCACAAATTCCGAATATACCACTTTGTACTATCACTTTGGCGGTAAAAGTTCCCGTGGCTTCTTGGAGTGCTTGAAACTGCATTTCCAGTTTATCTAATTTCCGCTGTCTTTCCCGTTGTTCTACTAACAAACGAGTTTGAGTTTCTTGTTGTAATTGCAATTCTTGTTCATTTCCCGCCACAATTTGAGTCAGGGATTCTACTTGCAAAGCTGCTATTCCTTGAGTTTCCATCAGCCGGGATTGTTGAATTTTTTTCCCGGCTATTTCCTGGGCTAATACTTGCATGGATTGGTTTTGTTCTTGAATTTGACTTTCTAGGCGATCGACTCTTTCTCCAATGGCTGCTTGTTCGGCGCGAGCGGGTTCCAAACTTTGTTGCACAGTTTCTATTTGGCGGTGCAGTTCCGTTTGCTGTTGTACCCAAGCTTCGGCTGTCGAGGCGATCGCATTGGCAACTTCCCGATGCTGCTCTAAAATTTGCCCCGCTTCATCCCGCTGTTGGATTAAAGTTGCTTGCTCAGACTTAACATAAGATATTTCTATCTCAATTTGCTCCAGACTTTGCCGGAATTGCCGAATTTCTTGCTCAATTTGTGCTATGTTTGCTGCCAATTGTCCCGCAGTAGTTTCCAATTCCTGCTTGCGGTTTTGCATTTGCCGTCGTTCGGCTTCTTGGGTCGCCATGGTCGATTGTAGCGCCAACAATTCCGACTCTCCCAAGGCTTTGACGCGGGCATTTAGTGCGTCAAGTTCTGTGGTTACTGTGTGAATTTCAGTGTTAATGGTTTGCAGTTGTTCGGTGAGAGCGGTACCATGGCGATCGCCAGCTTCGATTTGTTCCCGCAGTTTCCATTCTTGCTTTTGCAACTGACGGAATTTAAGGACAATTTCCCACTGGGATTTTTCTTGAAGTTCCGCCCGCAATTTTTGATATTTTTCCGCTTTTGTGCGATCGCTAGCCAGTCTATCTCGCTGAGAAATCAACTCTTTTTCCACAATGCGGCTGCGTTCTTCCACATCCTTAACTTCATCCAATTTCTGCCTAGCTAAGGAGATTTTGCGATCGAATTGAGCGACACCAGCCAACTCGTCAATTATTTCTCGTCGTTCTTTGGAATTCATTGAAATAATGCTAGTAACGTCCCCTTGCAATACGACGTTATAACCTTCGGGATAAATTCGCAATCGGTTGAGTTGTTCGTGAAGTTGAGTTAGGGTACAAGGTTGCCCATTGATATAATAAGTAGAAGTGTAAGTTCCTTGGCGAGTTACTCGCAGTTTCCGCGTGACACTCCATTCCGAGGATTTGAGATTTTCGAGTTGAGATTTGCGATTTGAGATTTTCGATTTGTCAAGATTTTGTGGAGTTTCGGGACTTTCGACTTGGGGGATTTCTACTACTTCTGCTGGTACTGCGGGCACTTCAGAGAAATCATCTGCTGCATCTGGATCTTCCTCATCTTCCTCATCACCAAACCATTCATCTCCCACGCCTTCGAGGGCGAAGGTGGCCGTAACACTAGCTTCCATCGTACCGCGTTTATTTTGGGCATTGTTCACCAAATCCGGCAAACGTTCAGCCCGCATCCCTTTAGAACTCGAAAGTCCCAGACAAAACAGCAAAGCATCGAGGATATTGGATTTCCCAGAACCGTTGGGACCCGAAACCACGGTAAAACCAGGCAGCACGGGAATGGCCGTCGTGCCACCAAAAGATTTAAAGTTAGTTAGTTCGATCCGTTTAATGTGAACCATATGCTAGGACTAGCTTTGGCTCTAAGTAATTGTTCCAAGGTAACACAAGCACCGCTGATGATGAACAAAGTTTCAACTTTCGCAGTCGCGATCGAACAGATATCTTACACCTTTGTCAAGAACACAGGATGCCTGTTGAGCAACAACTGGTTGAGAATGCCCCCACCACAGGCCAGCCCCGGCAAAAATTGTAAATTTTGATGCAGTTAATTAAACTAAAGGCGATCGGGGTTGTTGGTGCAATCTTTCCTGAAAGGCTAGGCCAGAGAGCGTTTGGGAAGTAGGAACTCCGAAATTCTTCTGATACCCCCTAGACATATGAAATCTTTCGGGTAAAATCGAAACCAAAATTAATAACGTATGAAGTAACAAATCACATATGGAGGGCAAAATCATTAAACCAGCTCTGAACTCATCCAATATGTCAGCTTCACCCGAAAGCGACCAACCAGTATTAAAAATTTGGGGTCGCCAGCCCCTCAAAGGACACGTCAAAATCAGTGGGGCCAAAAACTCTGCCTTAGTAGTCATGGCTGGTGCCATCCTCTGCCCGGAAGATTGCCGTCTCCGCAACGTTCCCTCCCTAGTCGATGTCGCCCGGATGACGCAAATTCTCTCCGCTGTAGGGGTCAAAATCAAGACTAATGGGGATATCTTAGATATCAATGCCAGCGAACTCATAGACGCTCAAGCTCCCTACGAGTTAGTCAGCCAACTGCGGGCGAGCTTTTTCATCATCGGCCCGCTGCTGGCACGTTTGGGATTTGCGAAAGTCCCCTTACCCGGTGGGTGTGCCATCGGTGCCCGACCAGTGGAACTCCACGTTCGTGGTCTGCAAGCCCTCGGCGCTGAAGTCCACATCGACCACGGCACTGTTCACGCCTACGTCAAAGGGCCAAACCGCCGTTTAAAGGGAGCTAAAATTTATTTAGATTATCCCAGCGTCGGAGCGACGGAAACCTTGATGATGGCTGCTACCTTGGCTGAAGGAGAAACCATCATTGAAAATGCGGCTCAAGAACCGGAAGTGGCAGATTTGGCGAATTTCTGTCGCGCTATGGGAGCGCAAATTCAGGGCGCTGGGACTAATACCATCGTCATTTCGGGGGTTCCCAAACTTCACTCCGTAGACTATTCAATTATTCCCGATCGCATCGAAGTCGGCACATTTTTAGTAGCCGGAGCGATTACTCACTCAGAAATCAGTTTATCGCCAGTCATTCCCGACCACATCACCGCAGTCATTGCTAAGTTGCAGGTAATGGGAGCAAAATTGATTACAGAATCTCCCGACCTGATGCGGATAGTTCCCGGTCAGATTCATAAAGCCACAGACATCGAAACTTTACCTTACCCTGGTTTCCCCACAGATATGCAGGCTCAGTTTATGGCCTTGCTAACTACGAGTGAGGGCGACAGCATCATTAAGGAAACTGTGTTTGAGAACCGCTTGCGTCACGTAGCCGAACTTAACCGTATGGGTGCGGACATTCGCGTCAAAGGCAATGTGGCAGTGGTGCGCGGAGTGCCCATGCTGTCGGGTGCGCCTGTCACAGCAACAGATTTGCGGGCTTCGGCGGCTTTGGTACTGGCGGGACTGGCTGCTGATGGTGTCACCACCATCAGCAGTTTGCAGCATTTGGACCGCGGTTACGAGCAGTTAGAGGTGAAATTGCAAAAATTGGGAGCGAAATTGGAGCGGGTGAAAGAGGGTACAGAAGTCGCTAATGCTGAGGCTCCTGTCGAACCAGTGCGATCGGGTTTAAAGTAGTCATTAGTCATTGGTCATTAGTCAGTAGTCAGTAGTCATTAGTTAGTAGCGGCGCCCTGCCCTTCGACTCCGCTCAGGAACCGCGTAGTCGAAGGGTCATTAGTTAGTAAAAAGTCCTTACTACAAACTTTAATGACCAATAACCAATGACCAATAACCAATGACCAATGACCAATGACCAATTCCCCATTCCCCATTCCCCATTCCCAACTGACTAAAATGTCGAACATACCGCTCATCGGTTTGAAAGCAGACCAGTTTCGTCACCCCCTCGATTTGGAAGCTACTAATACTCTCAAACAACTGCCGGGCTTGGATTTGATGGTGCGGCAGTTGTTAGGTCAAATTGGCGAACAGTTTTTCATGCTGGAACATCTGGCTTCCAGCGTCCAAGTGGGGGAAAATCAATTGCCCCACCTACATCATTTGTTATTGGATGCCTGCAAAACTCTGGATTTGGAAGTGCCTCAACTTTATGTCCGCCAGCATCCCATGCCCAATGCTTACACCTTTGCGATGCGGGGAAAACAGCCTTTTGTGGTGATGCACACTTCTTTGATCGATTTGCTCACAGATGAGGAAGTTAAGGCGGTAATTGGTCACGAGTTGGGGCATTTGAAGTGCGAACATGGAGTTTACTTGACTCTGGCTAATTTAATTGTGTTAGCGGCTGGTCAAATTTCCCCTTTGGGAACCGTGCTAGTCCAGGGTTTGCAGGCGCAAATGTTGGAGTGGCTCCGATGTGCTGAATTTACTTGCGATCGCGCGGCTTTGTTGGCAACTCAGGACTCAAAAGTGGTAGCATCGGTGTTGATGAAGCTGGCCGGAGGTTCTCCGACTTTGGCTCCCAAACTGAATGTTGATGCTTTTTTGGCCCAAGCGCGGGCCTACGATGACCTCAGCAGCACGGAGTTAGGGCAAATGCTCAAGCAAGCTCAGACTTCTCAGTTGTCCCATCCAGTCCCAGTATTGCGGGCAAGGGAAATCGATCGCTGGGCCAGTTCAAAAAATTATGAATCTTTGCTTGCACAAAGTCGATCGGTGTGTTATGATAGTGAAACTAAGAAAAAGGGCGGGTGGCGAAATTGGTAGACGCATCAGACTCAAAATCTGACACCGAAAGGTATGAGAGTTCGATTCTCTCCCCGCCCACTACCAATAATCAAAACAATACGGTGTGTGGCAAACAAGCGAGACTAAAGTCGCGCACTCGAAAGCCTGGATGGTTGCCACCCAGCTTAGAATCCAGAGTGAAAAACATCGTGACTTGGGTCAACCGCATCTGTCGATATGTCCCAATTACAGGCATATCCCAAGAGTTAGTTAAGTTTGACCTACTTGCAATGCAGAACCCTGAAATATCCGGCAAGGAGTATCAGCAAGGTGAACTTGCGGGCTATGAAGTCAGAGAATACTTGCTCCAGAAGTGGGGGAGAAAGTGCGCCTATTGCGGTATTGAAAACTTACCTTTTGAGGTAGAACATATCCACCCAAAATCAAAAGGGGGAAGCGATCGCATTTCCAATCTTACCCTAGCCTGCCGTGGGTGCAACCTTGCCAAAGGCAATCAAGATATTCGGGATTTCTTGTCCAAAAAACCTGACATCCTATCCCGTATTTTGAAACAGGCCTCACAACCTTTGAAAGATGCAACTGCTGTGAATTCAACCCGCTGGGCATTGTTCCAACAACTTAAACAAACAGGATTGCCAATAGAAGTTTCAACAGGAGGTAGAACACAGTACAACCGCACTCGTTTAGAACTACCTAAAACTCATTGGCTGGATGCGGCTTGTGTGGGGAACGTAGAAGTGCTGCAAGTTTTCACGGATCAACCGTTGTTAATTGCAGCTAAAGGATGGGGCAGCCGTCAAATGTGTACAACCAATAAATACGGATTTCCTGTCAAGCACAGAACGCGGTGCAAAACGTTTTTTGGGTTTGGGACTGGCGACATGGTAAGTGCAATTCTTCCCTTTGGGAAGTTTGCAGGCACTCACGTCGGCAGGCTGACCGTTAGAGAAAGCGGAGTTTTTGAAATGAGAACGCCACTTGGCAAGGTTAGCCCAGTGCGTCATAAATACTGTAAATCAATCCACCGCAACGATGGGTATATGTATGTGTTTTCTACTTTTGTCCAATGAATCAGCGATTAGAGGCGTAGCGATCGAGAAGCTGCTAGTAGAACCTCAATCAAGAGTGTTCTTCGTAATGTGATAAAATTTGCATTGTGAGTAATAAAAATAAACATCTACGCAGGCACTGTCGCTCGTGTCAATGAGCAAGTCTTTGCGTTAATGTATCTCAGGATGGCTCGCTCCTGATGGAAAAACAATGAAATCATTAGTTCGTTTAGGTGCAATTTTGGGGATTGTCGGCAGCACTCTGCTTGGCCCATCACCCCTAGGTAATATGTCTGCAATGGCACTGCCGGAACCGCAAATTTTGGAAAAGTTGCGATCGGTTCCAGTGTTTACCATTACAGATGCTCAGGGTGCACCTCTGATCGCTTCTGTACCGAAGCAAGGTCAGGGTCAAACTGGTAATGCTTCTGTGGCTGGAATTTTCATCAGCCAGAAGGACGCTCAAGCTTTTGTCGATAAACTGAAAACCAGCAATCCTCAGTTGGCGGCATCGGTGCGCGTAACGCCCGTGTCCCTCGGAGAAATTTATCAAATCACTCAGGCAAATAAAGGTAAGCCGGATGAAGTATTGTTTGCCTACGTTCCGACTCCCCAGCAAGTCCAGTTAGCTAAAACTGTACTTCAGCAGACAGGGCAACAAGTCAACGAGTTCAATGGTGTGCCTCTGTTTTTGGCTAGAGGTGGCCCGGAAAATGGTTATTTGACCATTCAGCGCGGTCAGGAAGAGGTGATTCCTCTGTTTTTTAACAAGGAAGAATTGCAAGGAATGGTGGAGCGTTTTAAACAGCAGCAGCCAAGCGTAACGACGGCAATTAAGATTGAGGTCGTTAATTTGGAAAGCGTTTTGGAAGCTTTGCGTACTGAGAACGACAAATTTTTAACACAACTGATTTTGATTCCTTCACGGGAGTCACTGGAATTTGTGCGATCGCTCCAACCCGCGGGCGCAGGGAACCAAAGTCAACCCCCGGCATCCAACCAAACCAGACCGGCACCTCAAGCTCCAATTCCCAGCCAACCCCGACCAACTCGTTAATAATTAGTCAGTTGACAGTTGGCAGTTGACAGTTGGCAGTTGGCAGTTGACAGTTGGCAGTTGACTGTTGACGGTTGACTGTTGACGGTTGACGGTTGACTGTTGACTGTTTTCATTAGTTACCAATGCCCGATGCCCAATGCCCGATGCCCGATGCCCAATTCCCAATTCCCAATTCCCAATTCCCAATTCCCAATTCCCCATTCCCATGTTTGTTTCTGGTTTAGAGCTTTGGCAGTGGATAAATCGAGCTAAGGTAGAGGCGATCGATTCTGATGTTTCCTTAGCCGAACTAGAATGGTTGCTGCAAGAGTTGACAAGTTTGGATAAATTGGCTCTGCGTTTGGAGTCATTTAAAGATTTACTCCAAATTAAATCGAATTTATCCTTAGCTGAACTTGACCAATTGTGGAAGCGACGGTTGCAGGAACGAGTGCCTGTGCAGTATTTAACTGGCACTACCTATTGGCGAGATTTTTCCCTCAAGGTAACGCCGGCGGTGCTGATTCCTCGTCCTGAGACAGAATTGCTGATTGATTTGGCTGTGGAAGCGCTGAAGCCCGATCGCCTTCATACTAAATCTAATTGGGTGGATTTGGGAACTGGTAGTGGGGCGATCGCGATCGGACTAGCTTCGGTATTGACAAATTCCACAATTTATGCTGTAGATTTTTCGACCGCAGCCTTGGCAGTTGCTCAACAGAATGCGGAGAATTTAGGTTTTGGCGATCGCATTAAATTCGATCGAGGTGCGTGGTGGGAACCGCTAGAATTCCTGAAAGGGCAAGTTAGTGGCATGATATCTAACCCACCTTACATACCCAGCAGCACAGTATTGACTCTGCAACCTGAAGTTACCAAACACGAACCTCATCTAGCCTTAGACGGCGGTTTAGATGGATTAGATTGCATCCGGCATTTAGCCGAAACAGCTCCCGATTATTTAGAATCCGGGGGAGTCTGGTTGGTTGAAATGATGGCTGGACAAGCTGAGGCGGTAGTTGAAATACTGGAAAGTCAGGGGAGTTATTGCGATGTTCAGATATTTGCTGATTTAGCGGGAATCGATCGCTTTGCTTTGGCGTATCGGCGTTAGAAAGGATTACTCAATTTTAAATTTTGGATTTTGGATTTTGGATTGAAAAGCTACCCCTTCCCACTTAAAGAATATGGAATTATTGAACCGCGAAGACGCGAAGGACACGAAGGAAGAAAATAAATAGAGTTGAATAATTTCGATGAAGAGTTGATTTGATATCAATGATTGTTGATAATTACGCCGCCTTAAAAAAGAAGGATTACCTATTGACAGGCATGGATTTTTCGTGGTATTATTTAGATAATGGGAGTGGTCACAAAAACACATTTTTGTCACCACTCCCATTATTAGATTATAGGTCATCAGGCGGGGAAAGTCAAGCATTTAACCCTGAAAAAAAAGGCGATTTTTTTTATTTGCATCAAAAAAATATTTATTATTTCTAGCTAAGTCAAAATCGACCCACTCATCATGCGCTGATATCTGCGTTCCAACTCATCCCGCACCACCGGCCAATTGTTCAAACTTTCATCATCTTCAATTACCATTTGAGCAGCTTGGCGCGCCAACTCCAAAACTTCCTGATCCTCTACCAAACTCGCCAAGGCAAAATCTGGTAAGCCTGATTGACGAGTTCCCAAAACTTGACCAGGCCCGCGCAATCTCATGTCCATTTCAGCAATAAAAAAGCCGTCTTGGGACTGTTCTAAAACTTTCATTCTCTGTATGGCATCAGTGGTTTTAGAACCAGGCATTAGCAAGCAGTAAGAACGGTTGCTGCCCCGACCAACTCTACCCCGCAACTGGTGCAATTGTGACAGTCCAAAACGCTCGGAATTTTCGATTAACATGACTGTTGCATTGGGGACATCGACGCCAACTTCTACCACCGTAGTAGATACTAAAATATCAGTTTCTTTGTCTCTAAACTTAGTAATTGCTGCATCTTTGTCAGCACTACTCATTCTACCGTGGAGCAAACCAACCTTAAAGTCAGGAAAAATACTTGTTTCAAGTTTTTCTTTTTCTTCAATAGCCGATCGCACATCCAGCTTTTCCGACTCTTCCACCAAGGGTAACACAACATAAACTTGACGTCCGCTAGCCACTTCCCGCCGAATCAGATCGTAAGCTTGACTCCGTTCCTTTGAAGACAACACAGTAGTTTGAATCGCCTGTCTTCCCGGTGGCAATTCATCAATTTGACTGACATCTAAATCACCATGCAATGTCAGCGCCAACGTCCGAGGGATGGGAGTTGCAGTCATGGTCAAAACGTGGGGAGATTCCCCTTTTTGTTGCAACTTAGCCCGTTGTTGTACACCAAATCGGTGCTGTTCGTCAATGACTACCAACCCTAATTTATGAAAATTTACAGTATCTTGAATGAGGGCGTGAGTTCCGACTAAAACAGGCAATTGTCCGGTTTCTAACTGACTGTGAATTTCTCGTCGCTTGGCGATTTTTGTGGAACCAGTTAACAATTCCACAGACAAGTGCATCAAGTTGAACCAGCCTACTAATTTGCGGTAATGCTGTTCTGCTAAAACTTCCGTCGGTGCCATTAAAGCTGCTTGATAGCCGGATTGAATGGCGGCTAACATTGCTACGACGGCTACTACGGTTTTGCCAGCACCCACATCGCCTTGGACTAATCGGTTCATCGGTGAAGGCGATGCTAAATCGTTGAGAATGTCGTTAATTACTCTTTGTTGTGCGTTGGTTAATGCGAAGGGCAATATTTGGTAAAAATGTTCGATTAACTGGCCACTAGGAAGGATGATGGCGCTAGCTTGAGCTTTTCTTTGGGTTTGACGACGGTTTAAAAGTCCTAGTTGCAGATAGAAAAATTCGTCAAATACTAAGCGGCGACGGGCGGCGGCTAAACAATCGCGATCGAGGGGAAAGTGAATATTGGTCACAGCATCGGCTAAACCCATTAAACCATAGCGATCGCGCAAATCGGCTGGCAACGATTCTGACAACTGTTTCGTCGCCGGCATCACAGCCAAAATCCCTCGCCTGACGACACCGGCATCCACTCCATCTGTCAGGGGATAAACGGGGATCAATCGGCCAACTTTCATGGATTCGATCGCACTTCCTGAGTCATCTAATACTTCTAATTCAGGATTTTCTAAAGTAATTCCATATTTGCCCTGCTTGACTAATCCCGAAGCTGCTAGCACTGCACCGGTACAATACTCGCGCTTTTTATGTTCTTGCCAGCCGCGATTGCTGTAACGTGGACCTGCAAAAAAGCGACTGAGTTTAATTTCGCCACTGCGGTCTTTTAAAATTAATTCTAATATCGTTAACTTCTTATTTTTGGGACTAGAAAAGCAATTACAGCGCTTGACTTGGGCAATCAAAGTGACTGTTTCTCCTGCTACTAATTCCCTAATTTGTACTTGCTTGGCATAGTCAATGTGGTTGCGGGGATAGTAGTAAAGCAAGTCGTATACAGTGTATAAACCCAATTTAGCCAAGCGGTTGCCGTTTCCGGGTCCAATTCCGGTAACGCGGGTCAATTCTTGTGTCAGAGTCAAACTCACTGCTGTTGATGTTGAACTCAGAGGTGCAGTGCGAGTGGAAATTGGTGGATTTTTTATTTCCTGTGTTTCCTGTGTTTCCTGTCTTTCTGGTTCCGCTTGTTGGCTGCTTTCTTGTTCCCAAACTCGCTGGGTTTGTGTCAGAAAACTGCTAGTAATGGCGAGCAAATGCTGACGTGCTTCGATATCCTTCTGTGGATAGATGTCAAATTCGGCGGCTAGTTGACGGGTGCGATCGCGCAAATTGGCAGTAACCACACCAGCGAGTTGTCTCAAGCTGACACTGAGAAACTCGCTGAAACGGTATTGACTGCCTTGTAAGTCGTTAAATCCGCGATCGGCTTCTACTGCAAGAGCTTTCTGCCACCGCTGCCATTCTGGTTGGTTATTAGTCATCACTCATTAGTCATTAGTTATTTGTTATTGGTTATTTGTTATTGGTTATTGGTTATTTGTTATTTGTGTTAATTCCAATGTCCTATTCCCAATTCCCAATTCCCTCCCCCTTTGGGGGGTAGCCCAATTCCCAATTCCCAATTCTCCAGTCATTAGTTACTAATCATAGCTCAATCATTCCAGAGAACTGACAAATCACTAATCTTCCAACCAACTCGATCGCCAAGCTGACTCAGCCTCCACCACCGCTAATTCGCGTCGCTTTTTCTGGTAATCGCGTCCCAGAGTATTTAACCGCACAGATAAGTTGCGAATTTGCTGACGGTAAGTTGAGGTTGCTACATCGGCAAACTCTATTTCCGACAATCGCAGTTTAATCGCTGTAATTTGGATGCTGGTAGTACCTCTGGTTTCTCTCAAGCTTTTCGATTCTGAGGAACTACCTGTTTCAATGATGATGTTTAATAAATGAGGAGGTCCGGCGACGCTTTCCCCGGATGATTCTGCTTGATAAGCAGCTTCTAAAACCTGTTCTGGCAATTGATTGGATAATATTCCCGATTGTTGCAGTAAGCGATTTATGTCGCGAGAAAGCTGTTTGATAATGTTAAATATTGCCTTTTCAATATTCCGTTGCCAGCGCGCCAAAGTTTCCGGGGAATTGGCAGGCAACTCTGGCTGTCTGGCGGGATATTGATAATTAATGATAGAATCTTCTTGTTCTTCTATATCCCGATCGTCATCTATATTATCATCTTCTTCTCTGTTTTCATATTCGGCTAGTTCATCATATTCTTCTAGGTCTTCATCTTCTTCTATGTCTGCGCTTGGATCTTCTTTATTTGCTAGCGATCGCAATTTTTCTTGAGATATTGCAGCTAAAAGCCTTACCGAATGCTGCATTTTCTGCCGTTCTTTGAATGACAACTTGAGAAACGCATCAGGGGTTACTTGAGTGCAAAGGTGATAGCAAGCCAAAATCAACTGCTTTCGCACTGCTTGTCCCAAAGCAGTTAGATAATCTTCGTAGGTACTGCGAAACTCCAAATTCAAGCCTGTTAAAGTTTCTTCTAGTGCTGCCAAATCTTGCTCTATTCGCTCTCTCGATCCCACCATATCTCCCCGCTCAAATTTAAAAAAATTGAGAGTTAAAAACTAAAAATGTAAGCATGGCGATCGCATTTTTGGCTTTTAATTCTCAATTTTAATGGTTAATTACTGAATACCCATTTGGGCAGCCACTTCATCGGCAAAATTAGCTTCTACCTTTTCAATACCTTCGCCCAACACAAAGCGCACGAATCGGCGAACTTGGATATTTTCTCCAATCAGGGCGATCGTTTGTTTCACCAATTCTTCCACCGAGATGTTTTGATCGCGAATAAAAGGCTGATCCATCAAAGACAACTCTTTCAAACGCTTTTCAATTCGCCCTTGAACAATCTTTTCTTTGATATTTTCTGGCTTGTTACCCAAGTCATCCTTGCCTATTTCAATTGCCTTTTCTCTTTCGATAATTTCGGCGGGGATGTCTTCAACTTTCACGTATTCGACGTTGGGACAAGCTGCAATTTGCATGGCAATATTCCGCACCAAAGCTTGGAAATCTTCGCGGCGGGCGACAAAATCGGTTTCGCAGTTTACTTCGACCAACACGCCGACGCGGCCGCCTGTGTGAATGTAGCTACCGACAATACCTTCTGAGGCAACTCGTCCGCCTTTTTTACCGGCAGAAGCTAGACCTTTTTTCCGCAGCCATTCAACGGCTTTTTCTAGGTCGCCTTCATTTTCAACGAGGGCTTTTTTACAGTCCATCATGCCAGCGCTGGTTTTGTCGCGCAGTTCTTTAACAAGTTTTGCAGATATTTCCGCCATCTTCTTTAATTTCCCAATCAAAATAAATTATTAGTCATTAGTCATTAGTCATTAGTCATTAGTCATTAGTCATTAGTCATTAGTCATTAGTTCTTAGTCCTTAGTCACTAATTTTAATGTTAATGATTCTATGTTAATGATTAGACTTTTTGACAAAATACTCAGTTCACCCAGGGACACTTTGTATTTCTAGCGCCATAATTAATTATGGCGCTAACTTTCGGCTGTTGCCAGCACTCTACTCACACGCCTTTCATCCCACACTAACCGAGGCGGTATAGTGTGGGGATTCCCGTCTGTCTAGCTAAGGAACCCTAGGACTCGTCTGCTTCGCCGTCGTCGGTTTCATCATCTGGATCTACATAATTGGGGTCATCCAATTCTTCGATTTCGACATCATATTCCCCGCCTTCGTAAGCACCTTCGTAGTCGTAGTCTTCATCGATGTCGTTACCTTCGAGTTGACCGTGACGACCTTCATAGATGGCATCAGCCAACTTGCCAACAATCAGCTTAATCGATCGAATAGCATCGTCGTTAGCCGGAATCGCAATGTCCACCAAATCGGGGTCACAGTTAGTATCCAGTAAAGATACGATGGGAATTCCCAATTTTTGGCATTCCAACACCGCATTATACTCCCGGCGTTGGTCTACCAGAACCACTCCGTCGGGAATCTTCCGCATAGACTTAATTCCGCCCAGATATTTCTGGAGTTTGACCATTTCACGGCGCAACACCGAAGCTTCTTTTTTCGGTAACAAATCCAGAGCACCTGTTTCCTCGCGGCGCTCCAAATCCTTGAGGCGTTCTACGCGGGACTTAATTGTCGTCCAGTTGGTGAGCATTCCACCCAGCCAGCGCTGGTTGACATAATAAGCACCACAGCGTTGGGCTTCTTGTGCTACAATCCCGGCAGCTTGGCGCTTCGTACCGACGAATAGAAACTTTTTGCCTTTTTCGGAGGCTACTCTCATGTACTCATAAGCATCTTCCATGAGCTGAGCGGTTTGCACGAGGTCGATGATGTGAACCCCGTTGCGCTCTGTAAAAATGTAGGGAGACATTTTCGGGTTCCACCGGCGGGTTTGGTGTCCGAAGTGAACTCCTGACTCTAGCATTTGAGCCAAACTGACTACTGGCATGGTTTTTAACTCCTAATTCGGGTTAATCCTCCACCCGGTCGTATTTCTGAAGGTTTGCGCCTTAGAAACACCCGAAAACCCGGATGTGCGAATTTAAACAACTTTTCTAGTTTATCACAGTCTGTGCTAATTTGTTCGACAATTTTAGACATTTATTTAGATATCTTGTGAGAAAATTGCCCTGTTGCCACTGTCTGGCGCCTTCTACCTGAAATCTTGCACCATTTTTGAGAACAGGGGCGACGGCCCGCACCACCAAGAGAGCTGCGTTTTATCTGACATTTTGCATTATTGTTCAAAACAGGCTTTCCTATCTGTGGCACAAAAAAAGAGAGCCCATCTGCATTGAGCTCGATCGCTAATTTTGCCCCTGGCACTTGTCCCTCTTAATATAAGCAAAAATCCCTAATCTAAAAACACCATGCCGATCGCCATTCTAGTTCTAGTGGAAGTTTTAATTGTCATCGCACTATCCAGACTTGTCGGTTTGGGATTCCGGTGGATCAAGCAACCTCAAGTCATTGGAGAAATCGTAGCAGGAATTATGCTCGGTCCGTCTCTGTTTGGTTTGGTTGCGCCAGATTTAGCAGTAGCAGTTTTTCCAGCCGAAGCCGTCCCGTTCCTGAACGTGCTATCAGAAATTGGGCTAATATTTTTCATGTTTTTGATTGGTTTGGAACTGAATCCGAAGTACCTCAAAAACAACTTAGACACAGCTATTTTGACTTCCCACGTCAGTATTTTAGTGCCATTTTCCCTGGGAAGTTTGCTAGCACTGCTACTGTATCCGATTATCTCAAATAACAGCGTTTCATTTACTGCTTTTGCGCTGTTTTTGGGGGCGGCAATGTCAATTACAGCATTTCCGGTACTGGCCAGAATCATTACCGAACACAACTTGCAGAATACGAAATTGGGGACTCTGGCCCTGACTTGTGCAGCCGTGGACGATGTGACAGCTTGGTGCTTGTTAGCAGTGGCGATCGCGGTTACTCGCACTAACTCAATGGTTGGCGCTTTGCCGACAATTTTTGAAGCCTTAATTTATATCACTTTCATGCTCACAGTAGTCCGCTGGTTCTTGCAGCGGCTTTCCAAGCACTACAATCGTACAGGCAGACTAACTCAGTTAGTATTGGCCGGAATTTATATGGGAGTTGTAGCATCAGCCCTAATTACTGAATGGATTGGCATTCACTTAATTTTCGGTGCATTTTTGCTGGGCGCAGCTATGCCAAAAAATGCGGGATTAACCAGAGAATTAGCTCAAAAAACCGAAGATTTTGTCCTGATATTTCTGCTGCCAGTATTTTTTGCTTACAGCGGTTTACGCACAGAAATTGGTTTGCTCAATAGTCCAGAATTATGGTTGCTGTGCGCCGCAGTATTAGGAGTAGCAATTATTGGTAAATATGTCGGAACCTACGTGGCAGCTAGAGTGTGTGGCATCAATAACCGCGAAGCTTCTGCCCTGGGATGGATGATGAATACTAGGGGTTTGACTGAACTAATTGTGCTGAATATCGGTCTTTCTCTGGGGGTAATTTCGCCCATCTTATTTACGATGTTAGTGATTATGGCTTTAGTGACAACTTTTATGACTTCGCCACTATTGGAGTGGACTTATCCCAAACGGCTGATTCGGTTAGATATTTCAGAATTTAGTTCTGATGATTCAGAATTAGAAAATTCAGCAAGTGTGGCTAACAGCGAAGAAACTGATAAAAAATTGCTACCAACTTATCGAATTTTAGTACCAGTTGCTAATCCCAGCACCCAGAAAGGTTTGCTGCAACTAGCCGTAGCACTGGCGCAGTCGGCGGGTAGGGGTGGTAGCGATTTACAGTCGGCGGCGGTTCATCCTCTGAGTTTGATAGAATTAAGTGAGGATTATGCTTTTGGAAGTACCCCTGCGGAAGCCGATCGCATTATTCAAGAGCGACACTTGAAACTAGGAGAATTAATTGAGAGTTTGCAGCCTCCAGAAGCTCGACAATTGGTGCATCCGATCGTTCGTGTGACTAAGGATGTGGCGCGGGAAACTGCACAAATTGCCGAAATAGACCGGGCGGATTTAATCTTAGTAGGATGGCACAGACCTACTTTTAGTAGTAACCGTTTGGGAGGGCGTGTCGGTCAAATCCTCAGCACTGCTAAAGTCGATGTAGCAATTTTTGTAGATAGAGGGCGGGAACGGTTGAATAATTTGTTAGTGCCTTACGCGGCGAATATTCACGATGATTTGGGATTAGAATTGGCGCTGAGACTGTTAGTTAATAGTGAAGATCGGCGTTTGACGGTATTGCGGGTGGCTACTGATGGTGAATCGGAAAATGAGCTTAGTTATGAGTTTAGGCGAGTAATTGAGCAGTTGCCGCTGGAGGTACAGTCACGGGTTGAAACTCCGATTGTGGAGGCTGCGGAGCCAATTCAAGCGGTGATTGCGGCTTCGGCTCAGGCTGATTTGACAATTGCGGGTACGAGTCGGGAGTGGGGAATTGAGCGTCAAACTTTGGGGCAGTATACTGATGAATTGGCTGTTCAGTGTCATTCTTCGTTGCTGATTGCGCGGTGTTACGTTAAAGTGCGATCGCATTTGGCTTCGGTACTTCCTCAAAGGTAGTTAGTTGACAGTTGACAGTTGACAGTTGACAGTTGGCTGTTGACTGTTAACTGCGTCGCCCTGAGCCCTTCGGCTACGCTCAGGATAAACGCAGTCGTTGGGTTGACTGTTAACTGTTCCGAAAGCAGTTGTTACGTTACCTATTACCTATTACCAATGCCCAATGCCCGATGCCCAATGCCCAATGCCCGATGTCCAATTCCCCATACCCAATTCCTAATTCCCAATTCCCCAAATAAATTATGAGTCATTTCAACATCAAAACATTGACATTTTACGGGATTGCGATCGCCTCTGTCACATTGCTATTTAAAGTAGTAACTGCCTACGGAGAAACTAATTTGAAAGCGGCTCCTGCTATTGCGGGGAGTTATAGCTTTGATGCAAAAAATTTGCCCGAATGTCTCAAATCAGATGATTTGGTATTGACAATTGAGCAATCTGGTGTTTATCTAAGTGGTAATTTGAAGTCAAATAACAATTCTGTCGATCGCCAAAAAACTAATCCTGAGAAACCAACTCTAGCTGGCAAGTGGGAAAATCAAGGATTGAGTTTGTCCGGTGCGGTTCCCAATTTAACCGGTTGTGGCAAGTCCACAGGCGACGGTAGTCAAAACAGTTTGGTGAAACTGCGAGGAGTTGTGGAGGGAGAAAGCCTGAAAGGAAAAATTAGTCTGGTTGAAAATGCAGTGGCTACTGATTTTATGGCCCAAAAGGTGAAAAAAAGAGAGCAGCAACCAGAACAAGGACATTGATTTGAGTGCCTGTTGCCCCATTTTCCTAGTCCCTAATCCTGGGAGCATGGAAGTCTGGGAGTCGATCGCCGTGACCAGTTGCTGCTAGATTGAAAACATTGATAAAAATAAAGTATCTCATAGGAGTCCTGAGTTGAGAATTTCTCATGCCAGAGACCCCGCGTCCCCGTATAGTTTGTTTGGAATAGATGTTGCCGTGATCGTAATGCCGTCAGAAACTTCGCTTGCCGAGTCAAACCCGTTGATTTTAGACAGTTTGCCAGATTTGTCGCCCTCCGATGGCGGATGTCCACGCCGCGCCAGATTGCAAATTGACCTGATGTTATTGGCGATCGAAGCCTTGTATCTCGGAGGTGCGGAAGAAATGCTGGCAGTCTCAAGAGAACTGGAATTGGCAGGAATTATCAAAAATCGGGTTGCCCTGTGGCTGCTGCGTAATACTAACCCCCTGCGTCGCTATACCCAACGTCGCGCCCTCACGGTGCTCGAAGCAAAAGCGCTGGTGGCGATCGCCTGCAATTTGGCGCGCAAGCTAACAGCCACAATTCGCCAGTTGCTGCTAGACTCCCAACAGTTGCGCTCCAGAAATATCCCCTTCAACCAGCACTTACCGTTGGCGGAGTATTTAGAACGGTTTCGAGCTCACTTTCGATCGCGCATGAACCCCAAGCGATCGGTAGTGGCAGCTTACGACTCCGACGAAAAGCTGGACGAACTAGCTTTGAACTTGTTGAGCAAACTGCTATTTTGTACTGGTACAGCCGGAATGCAGAGGTTTTGGGTGAGTCTGTTTGATGGAGAAGTTGAGTAATGACTATTAGGCGTCAGTACAGTTTGCCAAATTGCACCCTAGTTCTAGAAGGGTTGAGCGATGGATCGGTGGCAAGCCAGTTAGAAATACGGCCGGTGCTTTCGATACTAATGAGCGCTGAATGCTATTTGAGCGGTCTCACCGAGCCCCTAGCGGGGGGACGGGATTTTTTTGAAAGCTTGGTGAGGGTTGTCAGTGGCTACGCTCAAGAATTTATGAGCGGAGTCCATTATCCCGATCGCTATGACCCTGATTCAGCCCTGGTGCAGTTGCACAGAATTGACGGCAATTTGCATAGATTGACCATTCTAGCAGGCGCATCGGACAGCGGAACCCAAATCGATCAAAAAACACAACCCTCTGCTGAAATCGATTTAACCACGGTGCAGCTATTTGATTTGGTAGAGGCGATCGACCAATTTTTTGCCGACACCCAGACACTGCCAGAGTTATCGCTGCAATTAACCCCTGTTTCCAAGCGCTATATCAAATCAGCAGCACCGGTAGCGCAGCGGGTGTTACCTGCGGCGGTAGGGGTGTCAAGTTTGGCTTTAGCTGCGATGGCATTTTTCTTGGTACCACTGCCAGAAGTCCAACGCCCCAGAGAGCCCGTGCGTCAATCCAATGCTACGGGCCAGAATATCGGCACGCCAAATCCGGGTGCGGGGACACCCAATCCCAATCCCACACCCGCAGCAGAGGGTTTGCTACCAGACGATCGTACTCAGTCAGCTATATCGCCGTCCCCAAGTCCGAGTCAAACTCCGGGTGAAACACCAAGCCCAACTGCCAGTCCCATTTCTGCTGCTAATGCTTCGCCATCCGTTACTCCCACGCCTGTTGCTGAAGGTTTGCAGGAGGCGGCGGTGGGAGTTCCGATTACCGATCGGGCAAAAATTGAGCTGTTGAATGGCAAACTGAGGGAGGAAATTGACGGAGTTTTGAAAACGAAGGCACCTGTGGAACGGGAGTTGGTTTATCGCGTGAGTGTGGCTACCGACGGTGCGATTGTCGGTTACAAATTACAGAATTCTCAAACAGTGGATGGAATGGGCGAAGCGTTATTTTCTGAGTTGCTTTACAAGCCTGTCGGCACCAGGCCACCTGCGGAACCCCTGGCTGATTTCCGGGTAGTTTTGGTACCGGGTAGCAGCGTGCAAGTCAGTCCTTGGTAGGCTGGGCGGTGTCAATCTCGGTAGGGGCCGTGCCAAAAGCGCCGGCCCAGAGGACCATAAACTCAAACAGCCAAAAACCTTTGAACTACTTCATCGCTAAGTTCGCTAGTATTTCCCGATGCCACAATACCACCTTTTTGCATTGCATAATACCAGTCAGCTTGCCTCACAAAATGCAAATGCTGTTCCACCAGCAAAACTGAAATGCCCCTAGCAGCCACCACGCGACGTACCGCAGCTTCTATGTCTAAAATAATAGATGGTTGAATTCCTTCTGTTGGTTCATCTAAAACCAGCAACTGTGGCTCTCCCATCAGAGCTCTAGCAATAGCTAACTGTTGTTGCTGTCCTCCACTCAAATCACCACCTAGGCGATCGAGCATAGTTTTCAGCACTGGAAATAAATCAAATATTTCATCAGGAACTTCAGGATTTTTAGTCCTAGTTGATTTCGCTTCTAAACCTAACAAGAGATTTTCCTTGACAGTTAAGCGGGGAATAATTTCTCGTCCTTGAGGTACATAACCAATACCCATTTTCGCCCGCTGGTGAGTCAACTTAGAAACAATAGATTGGCCACCAAAGTTAATAGTGCCACTGCGAGGTTGCAGCAAACCCATTAAAGTTTTTAGCATAGTAGTTTTGCCCACACCATTACGACCGATTAAGCACACCATTTGCCCAGCTTTGACACTTAAATCGACATCGCGGAGGATGTGACTTTCGCCATAGTAAACATTTAAATTAGAAACTTGTAGCATAGGGTTATTTGTTATTTGTGATTTGTTAGTTGCTGCACCCTGAGCGTAGTCGAAGGGTTATATCGTTTCCGGCTGCATCGGAATGATTTAACCACAGAGAACGCAGAGAACACAGAGGGAGATAAGAGAGATGAATAATTCCGATGTTACCGGATTTGATATTATTTGTTAGCTGAAGCGGTGACAACTGACTATTCTTCTGGTTTGCCTAAATATACCTCAATTACGCGATCGTCATTTTGCACCTCATCCATAGTTCCTTCACACAAAACTGCGCCCTGATGCAGCACTGTTACCTTTTGAGCAATTTGCCGCACAAATTCCATATCATGTTCAATCACCAAAACGGAGTGACTTTGGGCCAGAGAAATTAGCAAATCTCCCGTTAAAGCTGTTTCCTCATCAGTCAAACCCGCCACAGGTTCATCTACCAACAACAAATCCGGAGATTGCGCCACTAACATTCCAATTTCTAACCACTGCTTTTCGCCATGAGAAAGCAAACCAGCAGAAAGATCCGCTTTATTCACTAAACCAATAGTTTCTAACAAACCAGCCACCGTGCGTTTTTCCGCGGCAGGAGCTGGCTTGAACAGCGTGGGAAAGACATTTTTATTACTGTTACAAGACAACTCTAAATTTTCGCGAGGCGTTAAATTCAGGAAAACTCGCGGTGTCTGAAACTTGCGACCAATTCCCAAACGCGAAATGCTATCTTCCGACAAGCCACGCAAATTCCGACCTTTAAACAGTACCCGTCCTTCCGTCGGCTGCACTTTCCCGGTAATCGCGTCGAGAAAAGTTGTTTTTCCCGCGCCATTGGGCCCAATTACTACCCGTAATTCCCCCGCATCCATGCTAAAAGTTAAACCGTTAATCGCCTTGAAGCCATCAAAACTAACCGTCAAGTTTTCTATTTCTAATACTTTTCCATTCATCGTATATTTTCCTCGTAGAGTGCCTCAGTTAACAGTCTGTAGGTAAGCCGGAAAATCTGCGGGATGACGCACCTGACATCGCCGATTTTCTCTGAGAATGTGCGTCAATTAACAGTCTGTAGGTAAGCCGGAAAATCTGCGGGATGACGCACCCTACACAACCAAATAAAAAGTTGTTGTTCTCTCAAGTAAAATTGCTAGAACTGCTCGAAATAGGAGTAGGAGCTGCGGCCAAAATTCGCTCAGCTAACTTGGAGAGTGGCAGACTTTGAATGTAAACTTTACCAGGCCCAGTCATCTTAGCCAAAAACAAGCCTTCACCTCCAAATAAAGCATTTTTAAACCCACCGATAAATTGAATATCGTAGTCCACGGTGGCAGCAAAAGCTACTAAACAGCCGGTATCTACCCGCAACACTTCGCCCACTCCCAAATTTTTCTCAACAATGGTTCCTCCGGCGTGGACAAAAGCTAGGCCGTCACCCTGTAATTTTTGTAAAATAAAGCCTTCTCCGCCAAAGAAACCGGCTCCGAGTCGTTTGGTAAATGCCACCTCAATTTCAATGCCGTTGGCTGCGCACAGAAACGAGTCTTTTTGACACAGAAACTTGCCACCTAGTTTTCCTAAATCAAGGGGAATTACTTTACCAGGATAGGGGGCAGCAAAAGCTACTCGCGCTTTGCTTCTGCCATTGTTTACAAAGGTGGTGATGAAGAAACCCGCTCCGGTAAACATCCGTTTAAATCCTTGAAATAAGCCACCTGTAGAAGTTTGCATTTCGATGCCGCCTTCCATGTATGTCATGGTTCCAGCTTCAGCCCGAACACCTTCTTGGGGGTCAAGTTCTATTTCAATTAGTTGCAAGTCGTCGCCGTAGATTTTGTAATCAATAATATCTGCCATACTTTGCCTCTAAATTTGCCTAAACTTTACCATAATCATTGTTCCAGTTCTTCTTTTTCATGGAGGATTTCGGGGTCTTGTTCCAGGCTGGGGTAGGTAGATACATACCTGGGTTTTCTGAATATGTTGCGGATTAGGTCAAAGCCTTGCTGTTGGAGCCATCCGACTAAGCCATCGGGGAGGACGGTGACTACTATTAAGAATAGTGCCCCTTGGAAAAACAGCCAGACTTCAGGGAATTGTTCGCTCAAGAAACTTTTGCCAAAGTTGACTAGGAGGGTGCCTAGTAGGGCTCCCGATAATGTGGCGCGACCTCCTACTGCTACCCAAATTACCATTTCAATTGAAAAGGCAATATCCATGGCTTTGGGAGAAATAATTCCGGTTTGTACAGTATATAATGCACCGGCAATTCCTGCCATAGCTGCTGAAATTGCAAATACTAAGACTTTAAATCCTGTGGGATTGTAACCAGAGAAACGGAGACGAATTTCGTCGTCGCGAATGGCGATTAGCAGCCGACCAAAACGCCCGGTTGTCAACCAGCGGCATAGGGCGTAAGTTGCTCCTAGAAATAGTATGGTAAGAAGGTAGAAAATATATTGGGTATCTCGGTCATTGACTATGGCTCCGAATATGGTTTTAAAGTCTGTTAAACCGTTGGTGCCGTTAATCAGTTTTTGTTGACCGTTGAAAAAGTTGAAAAATACGATGGTTGCTGCTTGGGTGAGAATGGAAAAGTAAACGCCTCGAATCCGATTTCGGAATACTAAGTAACCCAAGATTGCACCCAGTAAGCCTGGGATGAGAATTACTGCTAGTGCTGAGAAGGGAAAGGAATAAAATGGTTGCCAAAACCAGGGCAGTTCGGTCACGCCATATAGGTTCATAAATTCTGGCAATTGACTGCTGGCTGTTGGGGGAATTTGCAGTTTTAGGTACATGGCAAATGCGTAGCCGCCGATCGCAAAAAATACGCCATGCCCTAAACTAAGTAAACCTGTGTATCCCCAGATTAAATCAATACCGAGTGCTGCAATTGCTAGGGCTAAAAATCGTCCCAATTGGTTGAGGCGAACATCGGGAAGTATGCCTGGGATCAGTAATATGAGTATAAGTGCGATCGCCCCAACAATCATTGCTTCTTGTAGCCATGCCTTTCTAGTTAAATTATTCATGGTTAATCAACTTTAAGATTGGGAAATTTTCAATTTTCCACCGTGCGTCCTTTTTGTGGGAAAATCCCTCCTGGCCGCACTTGTAGAAAAGCCATAATTAAGGCAAATACCATTACTTTTGCCATGCTGGTAGTGGCGAAAAAAGTGAAGAAATCCGCTAAAGGCTTGATAGGAGTCAAGATTGTTGCTATGGTTCCTGAACCGATCAGGTAATTTGCAGTGCCGATCGCGATCGCAGCAACCACAGTCCCCACAATCTTACCAACACCGCCCACAACCACAACCATAAAAGTATCAACCACATAATTCTGCCCCGTATTTGGTCCGACAGAACCCAGCAAACTAATCGCGCAGCCAGCAACACCAGCCAAACCAGAACCCAAAGCAAAAGTCAGGGCGTCTACTTGCTCCGTAGGAATCCCCAAACAAGCGCTCATGCTGCGATTTTGAGTAACAGAGCGAATCCGAAGCCCCCACACAGATTTTTGCAAAAATAAGTAAATTCCCGCCAAACAAACCGCCGTTAACACAATAATAAAAAGTCGCGCATAGGGCAACTGAAAATTGCCCAGAGGTATGCCACCCCGCAGCCATCCAGGTGCTGTCACATCCACATTTTGAGCACCAAACCAAGGTTTAGTGACAGCCAGTTTGTAAGTTTCACCTAAAAATGCACTCACCGCCCAAGAAATACCCAAAGAAAGAGGCAAAAGAATCGCTATAATTCCGTTACGAGCTCTCTCGAAATCTGGGCGACGTTTTAGTACCTGCAAACCGCCAAAAAACAGTAAACAAAACACCCCAATCCCAGCTACCAGCACCCCACTGACGCTGCGGACAAACTGCTGTAAAATTAAACTTACACCCCAAGTTGCTAGTAAAGTTTCTAGCGGCCGCCCATACAAATAGCGAATCACACCGCGTTCCAGAATTAATCCTACCAGTGCCGCCACTAAAAAAGCTAAGGGTATGGCAAATAAAATATAGGTTTCAAAAGCAAATCCTCCGATACCTTTGAATACATTTTGCACTACAAAAGTTGTGTAAGCGCCCAGCATCATTAACTCACCGTGAGCCATATTAATCACGCCCATCAGGCCGAAAATAATGGCTAATCCCAAGGCTGAAATCAGCAAAACAGCACCGATGCTAATCCCGTTAAATAAACCGTCTAATATCTCCACTTTTTTGCCTCTTATTTGTTCCCATAAAATCTTGGCTTTAGAGGTAATTTGTAATTAATGTCACCTATTTCACTAGGTTTACTTAATTCAACCTAAAATTATCTGCTGCGATTTCCCAGACTTATGGGATAAGTCTGGGATCTGGGTTAGGATTTCCCTACTTAGGTCGCTTTAAATTTGCCTCCTTTGGCGGGGTCAGACCAATCGCAGGAAAAGCCTTTAGTTTCTGCTACAAATTGATTCCAAGGAATCGGTTTAACTGCTTCTGGGGTAGCAAAAGCTATCTTAAACAAACCGTCTTCTCTCACTTCGCCTAACCGCACAAACTTCGATAGGTGATGGTTTGTCTCCAGGGTTACTTTACCTCCCGGTGCGTCAAAAGTTTGACCCAAAGCTGCCGCCCGCACTTTGTCTAAATCGTCGGCTGTCCCTGCTTTTTCCACTGCTTGCTTCCAGAGGTAAACCATGATGTAAGCGGCTTCCATCGGGTCATTGGTTACTCTATCTTTGCCGTATTTTGCCTTGAAAGCTTCCACAAATTTTGTATTTGCGGGAGATTCCACAGTCATGAAGTAATTCCAGGCTGCATAGTGACCTTTGAGATATTCTACACCGATCGCCTTTACTTCTTCTTCAGCAATACTGACCGACATCGACGGATACTTATCCGGTCCCAAACCTGCACCCTGTAGGCCTTTGAAAAATGCCACGTTGCTGTCGCCGTTTAGGGAATTAAAAATGACACCACCGTCAGGTAAAGCAGCCTTGATTTTGGTAATAATTGGGGTTACTTCTGTGCCACCCAAGGGAATGTAATCTTCCCCAACTACTTCGCCACCTTTGGCAGCTAGCTGTGCTTTGATAATCGTATTTGCAGTGCGCGGAAAAACGTAGTCAGACCCGACTAAAAAGAATTTTTTGCCTTTATTTTCTAGCAGCCAGTCAACTGCTGGTTCGATTTGCTGGTTGGGCGCTGCCCCAGTATAAAAAATATTCTTGGAACACTCTTGGCCCTCGTATTGTACGGGATACCACAGCATATGATTTTTTTCTTCAAAGACTGGCAATACTGCTTTGCGACTGGCGGAAGTCCAGCAGCCGAAGACAGTGACAACTTTGTCTTGGTCGATCAATTTTTTGGCTTTTTCTGCAAAAGTTGGCCAGTCTGAATTGCCGTCTTCTACTACTGCTTCTATTTGTTTTCCGAGAACACCACCAGCTTTATTGATTTCTTCAATTGCTAATTTTTCAGCATCGACCACACTATTTTCACTAATTGACATGGTGCCGCTTAATGAGTGCAAAATACCTACTTTGATGGTGTTGCCACTGCTGGCTGGCGAACCGGGTGTGGTAGTGGGAGAAGCTGAAGCTTGGGGAGTTGCTGTTGGGCTTGGTGTTCTACAAGCTTTTAGAAATAAACTTGATGTGAGAGTTGCAGAACTGTATAAAAGAAACTTCCGCCGATCGAATCGCTTAGTCATTTTTTTGGTTACTCCTGAATATTTGACACTTCCGGGTGACGCTAGGGCGGGGATTTTTGACAATTTTCACCCTTAATCTCCCTATTTCTAGGGTTTTGGGGCGAAATTTTTATAAGTTAGACGAGTAAAAATCCTATCACATCGCGGCTCTATATTAATCCTGGGTTCCCAGGGATGTTGTATGTTGCGATACAAAATGTCTAGTACCTGGAATCACCCACAAGTCAGAAGCAACAATGTGAAATCTTGAAGGTAAATT
Source organism: Microcoleus sp. (assembly GCF_041354475.1). NCBI lineage: Bacteria > Bacillati > Cyanobacteriota > Cyanophyceae > Oscillatoriales > Microcoleaceae > Microcoleus > Microcoleus sp. Next base: position 7,285 of record NZ_JBGJZU010000025.1, on the reverse strand, counting down.
TATGGAGAATAGCGGACTTGAACCGCTGGCCTCTGCGGTGCGATCGCAGCGCTCTACCAACTGAGCTAATTCCCCCGATCGATCTTGAATTAAGGATTTGAGATTTGGGATTGTCCAATCTAAAAGCCTTAGAGCTTGCGATCGCTCTCACTTTCGCACACAGTTAATTATACTAACACGTAAGTGCCAATTATGTAAAGCCTAATTTACTTTCGGTTCTTTTGAAATACAAGAGCAACGATGGCATAAACCCAGTCGAAGGGCCCTTCGACGCAACGATCGCGCCTACCACCACGTAGTCGAAGGGTAAAATGGTCCGGCACCGCGAAACTGAGCCGGACTAATGAACAAAGCGTCAAAGTGAGTGTTAGATGTTGAAAATCTGGATAATTTGTCGAGAACTGGGTAGAATTTTAGTAACAGTTTCTCAGCCTATTCTTTGAGCTTCCAACCAGGTTTGACAACTTGTCGGGAACGGGCAACTACTAAACAATCATTGGGCACATCTTCCGTCACCACAGAACCCGCCGCCACGGTAACATCTTCCCCCACAGTAATTGGTGCGACCAGGACAGTATTAGAACCTGTTTTGGTCCGATCGCCTATCTGAGTTTTGTGCTTCTTCACTCCGTCATAATTGGCGGTAATTGTCCCCGCACCGATATTGACTTTCTCTCCCAAAGTCGCGTCGCCTAAATAAGATAAGTGAGCAACATTAGTGCGATCGCCTATTTGAGTATTTTTCAATTCTACAAAATTTCCCACCCGACAATTCGCGCCAACTTCTACATGACCACGCAAATGTGCGTAGGGTCCAATCCGTGAATTATCAGATACAATACTATCAGAAACTACGGCATAAAGTACATTTACATTTTTACCAATTTGACTGTTTTCAATCAAACTGCCTGGACCGATGCGACTACCACTAGCAATGGAACTTTTACCTCGTAAATGGGTTTGTGGTTCCAGGATCACATCCGGTTGCAACTCTACGGTATCATCGATGGTAATGCTATTCGGGTCGATCAGGGTTACTCCCGCAGCCATCCACTTGTCCTTGATGCGCATTTGCAAAATATCTGCCAGTGTGGCTAAGTGTTTGCGATCGTTAATGCCCAATATTTCCCGCTCGTCTGCTACATCCATCGCCATCACCGGTGCCATGTATTTCACCGTATCAGTAAGGTAATATTCTTGTTGGTTATTGTCTGCCTTCAATTGAGGCAAGACTTTTTCCAAATGAGGCCAGTGAAAACAATAAACACCTGCATTAATCCGGCAATTTTGTTTTTGAGCGGTTGTGCAATCGCGGTCTTCTATAATTTCTGTGACCAAGTTGTGACTATCTGTAAACACTCGACCATATCCTTGAGGATTCGCCAAATTAGCTGTTAACAAAGTAGCCGAATTTTGGTTTTTTTGGTGAGTTTCTACTAATTCTTTGAGGGTTTGCGATCGCAACAAAGGCACATCCCCATTTAAAACCAGTAAATCTCCCGTAAATCCCTCTAAATGAGGCAGTAGTTGTTGAATGGCGTGACCGGTTCCCAATTGTTCAGTTTGTTCGACAAATTCTAAGGGTGGCAATTCAGCATTTTCCGGTTCTAATTCTTGATTTTCCAGGAGTGCTTTTTTAACCAGTTCGCTGCGATAACCGACGATGACCAGTCGCCGGGAAATTTCAATTTCTTGACAACTGTTGAGGACTCGTTCAACTAGAGTTCGACCGCCCAATTCTTGTAAAACTTTGGGCAAGTCGGATTTCATGCGCGTGCCACGTCCAGCCGCTAAGATTGCTATTGCTATCATTTTGCGATCGATTAATCTAGTATGTGTTAAACATTTTGGCTGATGATAGGTAGGTCGCTCTAATTAGACATCAAATCCGATCGCCCTCTCCTGTCTCCGACTTGTTTCAGAATTAGGGATTCTGGATATGTTGTTTTTTTAGCCGTTGCTCACCGATCGCCAGCCATCGGTCAATTGTACTGCGAGGGCACAATTTTTTAATCTCCAATCTGAAAGGGAAAATTCCTTCGGGCGATATTTTTGATCGACGGATGTCAGCGACTACTCAGCCTAGGTGGGTGAAGCAGCTTGACCGCGCACAACCATACTCCTGTTGAGTTCCATAGGAGGGGAGCATCCCAATGTTATATGGGTGAAGCATTCCGGCCGACAATTTATTAGTGATAACCAGAGATTTACAGCGGGAATGCTTCACCCCTACGAATATATTTGCAAAACACAGATGCACCCCATAGGAGAGGGAAAAATCTACCGGGATAGGGAAATATCGGAAAGCCACCGCATCGATCCTTAGACTCGCTAGCTTCAAAACTCCCATCCCCAATCCTTGACTCCTAAATTCTCAATCGAGCTCCCTAGTTTCGACACTTGTGGATTATACTGTTTGTGAAATTTCAATTATTGTGCTTTAACATCAACAAAAATTTTCACCTATAGGAAGGGGAAGTCCCGAAGTCTATCCGTTTACGGGATGAGTGGCGGGATGAAAGTAATCCCGAAAATAAATTGAGTGATAGCGAATCAATTATCCAAAAATTCAGGTGTTCAGCTATGACAGAGCTTAATTTTCAGGAACTTGCAAAAGAGGGAAATCCGGAGGCGATCGCCTCTTGGCTCCAGAGTCAGTTACAATCTGAAGACATCACAGTGACAGTTAATCTCAACGGCGATTATTTGGAAGTATTTCTGGATGCTTCGCCCGTACCTGCACCAGATAAATCAGTAGAGTTGGTCCGCAAGCAATTAACCGATTTGCAGCCAAAATCGATTCGCTTGGTGAAAGTTGAGGGTCGAGAAATTGGTCAGGCTGTGTCTGATTGGAGTCAAGAATTTATTTTAGAACACCCAAGTATTGCTCAAGAAAATAATCCTGAAAAATCCTTGACAAATACAATAGTTGCTAATCAGGAAAAACTCATGGAAACTGCGAAAAATATGGAGGCTACACAGCCGGAAATGAAAGAATTAGAGAATAGACTGCGATCGACTTTCATGGTAGTTGGGATGGTGACAGGTATATTGGCGATCGCCGTCGTAGCCTTTGTTGGTAAACTTTTAAACGAGCCAGCAGCAACTGCGGGCAAAAATCTAGAGGAAACACCGACTGTAGCAACAGTACCAGATTCTTTTCGAGAGGCAGTTAACAGTGCAGTAAAAGCAGCAGAATTAGGACGAGGTGCCAAAACCAAAGAGGAATGGAATTTAGTTGCCAATAACTGGCAAGAAGCCATCTCTTTGATGAGAAGAGTACCCCCATCAAGTCCTCATCATGAACTAGCTCAGACAAAAGTAGCTGAGTATCAGAAATATCTGATTTATGCTCAAGAATCAGCAGTAACTCTGCCTTCCCCAAGTCCAACAACAGCCACGGGTGAAAAAGAATCAGCCGAAAAATCAACTAAAAAATCCAATTCCGAAAAGGAAGCCACTGAAAAATCAACTAAAAAATCCAATTCCGAAAAAGAAGCCACTGAAAAATCAACTAAAAAATCCAATTCCGAAAAAGAATCTAATGAAAAAGCAAATAGGAAATCTAATCCTGAAAAATAAGGTGATGAAAAAAGCAGCTTATTTTCTAGAGATTTTCAAGTTTATCGCCGTTCAAACACAGTAATTTTTAAATCAATATGACAGACACCAATTTGATAGTTAATCCCGAATGGTTAGCCGGCAATACCGAAAATCAGCAAGTTGTAATTATTGACTGTCGGTTTTCTCTAGCCGATCCAGAATTGGGACAAAAACAATATCAAGAAAGTCACATTGCCGGAGCTTTTTATTTAGATTTAAACCAAGACCTCGCTAGTCCCGTTGAAAAACATGGTGGCAGACATCCGCTGCCAAATATTACAGAATTAGCGGAAAAATTGAGTGAAATTGGCATTAATTCCCCAGAAACTTTAGTTGTAGCCTATGACGATTCGCGGTTGGCTTTTGCGGCTCGGTTGTGGTGGCTGCTGCGATATATGGGACACAGTAAAGTAGCATTGTTAGATGGGGGTTTCAGTGGCTGGAACGCGGCTGGATATCCGGTGACAAATGTTTTGCCAAAACCTCGTGAGGGTAAATTTGTCCCCGAATTGCGATCGCACCTGATTGTGGATATTGAGGCCGTAAAAGCACTAAAAGACTTGCCGGGAAAGGTTTTGGTTGATTCGCGGGAGAACGAGCGATATCTTGGCATCCGGGAGCCGATCGACCCCATTGCAGGTCACATTCCCGGTGCTGTCAACTATCCTTGGCAACAGGTGACAGATGAGACAGGAAAAGTGCGATCGACTTCCGCACAAAAGCAACTTTGGACAGAATTAGCCACCGCCGAAGAAATTATGGTTTATTGCGGTTCCGGGGTAACAGCTTGCGTGAATTTATTGTCTTTAGAAATAGCCGGAATTCCCAACGCTAAACTTTATCCAGGTAGCTGGAGTGACTGGTGTTCCTATCAATAAGCGACACCAAAAAACTGGGTGCACCTCAGTTTTGCAAATATATTAGTAGGGGCGAAGCATTCCGGCTGTAAATCTCTGGTTATCATTAATAAATTGTCTGCCGGAATGGTATAGCCCTTACAAAATTGGGATGCTCCCAAAAAACTTGTTTGTGTAATAAATCATGATTTGTTAACAGAAATATTGAGGCAGAAACCAGGTTTTTTACACCCTTGCATAAATTCGAGCCTTATTCCTTCCCATCCTCTAAAAATCAAAATAAATGTAAGGTAAACCACCCTCCGGTGCCAACACCCAAACCGCATACAAACAAAGCGGTACTAACATCAACTTCACAGGCCAATTCAACTCCACCTTCAAACCCCGAATTAACGTATAATTCATCAGCATCGCCACCGCCAAGCCCCCCAAAATCCAACTTAACTGCACTCTTTCCAAACCCAGGGCTTCCACATAAACCTTATGTGCAAACTGGACATCAGCAGGATGTCCCCACAAATGGGAAATCACCCATCCAGAGTCTTTCAAATTGGGAAGACGGAAAAATATCCAACTACCAAAAACCATAGCTTGAGTTAACAGCCAACCGATGAAAAAGCCGATCGCATTGTCCCACAAAAAATCTATTCGCAACCGCTTAAACACCACATCCGTCAGCCTATGAACCACCAAAGCCAAACCGTGTAACCCCCCCCACACAATAAATCCCCAAGCCGCACCATGCCAAATTCCAGCCACTAACATGACGATTAACAAATTCAGACAAGTACGCCACAAACTAACCCGCGAACCCCCCAAAGGAAAATACAAATAATTCCGCAGCCAATCTCCCAAAGTCATGTGCCAGCGCCGCCAAAAATCGCCTATGCTAGCACTAAAATAAGGAAAATCAAAATTGGGTGGCAAGTACCAACCCAGCAGCAAAGCAGTACCGCGCGCGATGTCAACATAAGCGCTAAAGTCGAGATAAAGTTGCAACCCGTAAGCAAAAATTGTCAGCCACAAATCTTCGCTTCCCGCCCGCTGCAAGTTAGTAAAACTTAAATCTACATAAATTCCCAAATTATCCGCCACAAGCCCTTTTTTTACTGCACCGGAGGCGATCGCCCACAGTCCCTCTGCAATGCCATCTGCTGTGGGAAATTTCTGGGATTTTAGTTGATAAATTAAGTTATGATACCGAGTAATTGGTCCCGAAATTAATTTGGGAAAAAACAACTTGTAAGCAGCAAAGTGCAGCAGTGAATTTGTCGCAGGTGCACCTCGATACACGTCAATCAAATAAGCAATGCACTCAAAGCAAAAAAAACTCAATCCTAAAGGTGCAATTACGTGGGTTTTTACCCAGTCCGCACTGTCTAAAGCCACGGGTAAATTCAACAAAGTGCCGAGGGAACTTAAGAAAAAAGGCACATACTTAAAACCTAGAAGCAGCAATACATTCAGGGTAATTCCTATGCACAGCAGCAACCAGCGGCGACGGTTCCAAGATTCGTTAGCAATCCGCCAATCCAGAGGTTCCCCGATCGCCATTGCCAAGAAATAATTAAACAGAGTACCTACTAACAGCAGAGGAATGTACCATCTTTGCAGCGAACCATAAAAAATCAGACTCCCAATCACCATAATTGAAAGTCGCCACCATCGCAGTGGCACTAACCAATAAACAACTAACAAACTTAGCAAAAATTGGGCGTATTGAAGGGAGATGAAAGTCATGTTCTACAAATAAAACAAATAAGTGTTTGCATATTATTGCTGTATTCTATAACTGCAAAATGCGTTTGACGATCGCACTGGTAGAACTCGGAACTTCTATTTTAACCAAGGAAATTTTGCCACCACAGGCTAAAACCGCAGGTGCTTCCGGTAGTGTTTCGATTTGATAGTCGCCTCCTTTAACGTAGATATCTGGCTTCAGAGTCGCGATCAGTTCAATGGCGGTAGTTTCGGGAAAAATTACTACGGCGTCTACGGCTTTGAGTGCCGCTAAAACTTCGGCTCGCTGTTCTTCTGGTACGATGGGGCGCGTTGGTAATCCCGGCTGCTGGGGTTTGAGGGCTTGTACGCTAGCATCGCTATTCAATCCCACCACGAGGGAGCGCCCCAAGGATGAAGCCTGCTGCAAATAGCGGACGTGCCCTGCGTGTAAGATATCAAAGCAGCCGTTGGTAAACACGAGGGGACGCCACTGAGCCGGATTTGAGGCGATCGCACGAGCAAGTTCTTTCAACCCATAAACACCAGAAATCATTGTTTCCACCAACAGCGAGTTTGAACAGCGATGAACCATCCTACCAGCAAAAGTGAGAAATTGCACTTGCTAAATTGAAAAATTAATTTTTCAATTGCCTAATAATTACTAAGATAATTTGCAGGCAAGAGCTAAAATGAAATTAAAAAACAGACAGAATTTTTGTTGATAAAAAAGCAAGTTAAGTCGGAGAATGTGCAATTATTAAGCCCATCAGTGTAGGTTAAAACTCAAGTAGACATCCGCCTGTTTGACGCAATTAACCAACTAAAATGCCATCTTGATTACCGAGTTTTATGCGATCGAGCCGCTCCACAGACTTGTGGTGCTCTCAGCAAGTCGGTGGGGAGTATCAAAGGTTGCGTCTTTTTTTTCGATCAAAATCACCAACGCTAATTAGTCTGTCGAGCAATTTACCAAGAATTTAGCTAGACAGACGGGAATCCCCACACTATACCGCCTCGGTTAGTGTGGGATGAAAGGCGTGTGAGGTGAGGATTCCATCTGTTCACAATCTCAAAGCATAGCTTTGAGTAGTGGGCGGATGGAT